>JANMAD010000232.1:0-13706 GCA_031359515.1 Acidobacteriota bacterium
GACGGGCGCGTGCCCCGCGAACTCGCGCTCAAGAAGTTCACGCAGGTAACGCCGTTGCGCCACATTGTCTTCGGCAATCAGAATGGACATGAGTTAATCACTCGTGATGATGACCCGAAACCGGCCGTGCTCGAAGAGGTAGGACGAGCCAGCCTTCTCGAAAATGCCGGTGCTGATGGTATCGTGCTGATAGATGAAATTCTGCTGCGTCTCGTAGTCGTATCCTTGTGTGCCTTTCCGCGCCAGCGTCAGGTACTCGCCGCCGCCCTCGTCGTCCACCACATACAACTTGAAGCCTTGTTTCCGTTGCAAGAAGGCGAGCAGATGCGCGCGGCGGCCAATGGGCTTGCCGTTTGCGCCGGTGATTATGCCATGTTCAATCAGCACGGCGTAGTCTGTCTGCCCGTTGCCATCGAAATCGCCCGCGATCAGATCGGGCCGCGCGCCCGGCAGGTCTTGTTTGAAGTACTGGCGGATTTCATCGCTGACGGGCACAAATTTCCAACCGGGATACTTTTTATCCAATTTGGCTTGAGCCGAGTGCGGCAGCGCGACAGCGGCCGGCGGCGCTTGCGCGCGGCACAGACCGGGCACAAGCAACAAAGCTAGCAACAACGAGCGCATATTAATTTCTCCTCCGCAGCAAATACTTCCCACCCGGCCTTAGCCTCTGCCAGATACGTCCTTTAGGCAATGTGGCTGTCCACAGTTAAGGCTTGGGCCACAGCGCAAGCGACGCAGAGGGTAGCCTGTCGCGCGGCTGGCAGCGTGCGCGGCGCGTTGGCGGCAGTATGAGTCGATAATCTCCCTCGTGCTATTGTCCCGCGAACAAATATAGTGACCAAACTTTGCCGGTCGGGTATTATGCGCGCTGCACACGCTCCACATTGCCCCGTCAGGAACACTGACGGGATGAACAGCCAGCACCGCCCGTTCAGCCTGTGAGGTAACTCGCTTACGTTGCGTCGTTCCACATTCATCGCGTTCGTCGCGCTCTGCGCCGGTCTGCTGCAAACGGCTTGCGGTGGCAGTGCGACGCAAGCGCACGCGCCGAATGATGCGCTGGCTGCCGCGCCGAAACGGGTCGAGCGCGCCACGAACGCGCCGCCGGCCGTTGACGCTGACGACGACAACGACGGCATCCCTGACCGCGCCGAATTACGCTCGTTCAATGACCGCGAGAATTTTCGCCACTGGTTCGCGGGCATCGCCGAGATGCAGTTCTATGGGATGAGCGGGGCGTGGAACGAGTCGCAGCGCGATTGCGCGGGGCTGGTGCGCTTCGCTTGGCGTGAGGCTTTGCGCGAGCATGATCGCCTGTGGCTGCGGCGCATGGGCGCGGGCTACGAAGCGTTCGCGCCGGACGTGCGCGCCTACACGCTCGCCGCCAGTCCGCTCGGCGAGAAACTATTTCGCACCGTGCCCGGCGCGTTTCGCGCGGACGATCTCGACAAGGATCGCTTCTCGGAATTTGCCGACGCGCATGCGCTCAAAGATTTCAACTGCGAGTTCGTCAGCCGCGACCGCGCGCAGGCGCAACCCGGCGATCTGCTTTTCTACTTCCAACCGTTCGCGCAGAAGTATCCGTATCACGTGATGATCTTCTTAGGCGCGGCGCGTGAACAGAGCGAAGGCGCGAACGATTGGGTCGTCTATCACACGGGCGCATCGGTGACGGACAAAGGCGTGATCAAGAAAGTGCGCCTCGCTGTCCTTGAGCAACATCCCGACAGACGCTGGCGGCCCGTGCCGCAGAATCAAAACTTTTTAGGCTTCTACCGGCTCAAGATTTTGAATTAAACCGTTAGCCCGATAAGGCTGAACTTATGAACAGTCGCAGACTCATCACCTCCGTCCTGATCTACTTGGCTGTCTTCATCGCCGCGCTCGGCTTCTCCTATTGGCGCGTGCGTGCGCTCGCCGAAGGCACGACGCGAGAGTTCTTCCCCACGCAGGACTACTACGAGCGCAAGGCCGACGCCGCGCCGCCCAAGCCCTTCTTTTCGGTGCTGACCAATCGCACCTACGGCACGAACGAGCGCACGCGCATCTGGGTCAACTATCACGATCTCGATGCCCTCGATTTTCGCGTCTATAAGGTCAACGATCCGGTCAAGTTCTTTCAGCAACTCGACAACCCGCATCAGGTCGGCGAGGACGAAGACTACGATTTCGAGAACTACTATCAGAAGCGCAAGCCCACGTTCCTAGAGCGCATCCGCCACTTCAAGCTCGGTTTCTACAACTGGTTTCGCGACTACACACGCACGCAACTCAAGCACAGTGCGCGCAAGACATTCAATCAACGCTATCGCGAAGATGCGGGCGAAGATGCGACGACCCGCACGCCGCTGAACGTCGCCGACTACGCGCACGTGCCGCTCTTGAATCAGGATCAACTCGACATGAGTTTCCGCGAGAAGTTGCCGCCGCTCTCGTCCGATGAGCAGTATGAGCGGCGGCCCATCTCGCTCGGCAAAAAGTCGCCCGGCGTCTATCTGATCGAAGCGGTGAACGGCGACCTGCGCGCGTATGGCGTCGCCATCGTCAGCGATCTGACGATGGTGCAGAAGACTTCGCACGACGGGCAGTTGATGATCTTCGCGGCCAACCGGCAGTCGGGCGCGCCGCGCGCGGGCGTGAACGTCGCAGTCATCAAGAGCAAGGACACGATCACGACCGGCATGACCGACAATCAAGGCTTGCTGCGCACAAAGATCGTGGAGCAGCCGAAGAAGGCGGACACGGCAGCCGATGAAGCGGGCGGCGACGCTGAAGGCGGCGGAGGCGAGCCGCAGCCGTCGTATCTCGTCATGGCGCGCGAGAAAGATAATTTCGCCATCTCCGATCTCGAATCGTTCTATTTCAGCGGCGGCGGTGAAGGCGGCGACGCTGAGAGTTTGAAGAGTTTCGTCTATACAGACCGGCCCGTCTATCGCCCGCTGCAAAAAGTTTATTTCAAAGGCATCCTGCGGCGGCTAACGGACAAAGGTTATCAGCTGGTCGGCTCGACGGTGAACGTGACGGTCGAGGATGGCGACGGCAATCAGGTCTATGAGAAAGCTTTGCCGCTCTCGGCGCGCGGCACGTTCAGCGGCGATCTGGATATCGGCGAGGACGCGCCGCTCGGCTCGTACAACATCACGGCGCACGTGGGCGAAGCCACCGCGTCCGGTTATTTCGAGGTGCTGGAATACAAGAAGCCCGAGTATAAGGTGACGGTCGCCACGCCGCAGAAGTTCGTCGCCGCCGGGCAGACCGCGCGCTTCACCGTCGGCGCGCGTTACTTCTTCGGTGCGCCCGTCACCCGCGCCGAGGTGAAGTATTACATCTATCGCGAGCGTTACTATCACTACTTCTTCGACAGCGAGGCCGACCCGGTGGACGACTTCGGCGTCGAAAAGGATCAAAGCGCGGACGAGGAATACACGGGCGACGATTATTCGTCTTACGGCGATTCAATGGTGAAGGAAGGCGAGGGCAAGCTCGACGCGAACGGGCAGTTGCAAGTTGATTTCCCCGTGCCGCAGCCGGAAGCGAAAGAGGCTTGGGACTACACCTACCGGCTCGAAGCACAGGTGACGGACGCCGCGCGCCGCGAGATGCAGGGCAGCGCGAAGTTCGTCGGCACGCGCGGTTCAGTCGCTGCCGAAGCCGAGACCGACCGTTACTTTTATCAACAGGGCGACACGGCGCACATCAAGGTCAAGACCGCCGACTATGAGAACAATCCGAAGCCCGCGCACGTGACGCTCAGGTTCGTTGAGGAGACGTGGGAGAAGGTCGAGAAGGTCGAAAGCGGCGACACTTACACCAGCTACAAAATGAACGAGCGCGAGTTGTCGTCCGCCGCCGTGGACACGAACGCGCAGGGCGAAGCGAATTACGATTACGCGGTGCAGACGAACGGCGACATCAGCATCAAAGCGATCATCAACGAGAACGGGCGCGACGTGGCCTTCGCGGCCGGCTCGTTCTGGGTCTCGGATCGCAGCAACTCTTGGTCGGACGTGTCCTATCAGGGTGAAGAGCAGATCAAACTCGTGCCCGACAAGAAAGCTTACAAGGCGGGCGACACCGCGCACATCCTCGCGCTCTTGCCGACGGACAAAGCGCATCTACTCGTCACGACTGAACTAGCTACTGTGTTGAGCGTGCGCCAACTCGACGTGTCGGGCCGCGCCGCGACAATTGACGTGAAGATCGAAGCGAACTACGCGCCGAATGTTTTTCTGAACGTGACCTACGTGAAGAACGGCGAGATGTACACGATGGATCAAGTGCTGGTCGTGCCGCCGCGCGACCGTCTGTTGAAGTTGGAGATCATGTCGGACAAGAAGGAGTACAAGCCGGGCGAGACGGCCGCGTACACGGTATTGGTGCGCAACGCCGACAATCAACCTGTCTCCGGCGCGGAGGTCAGCCTCGGCATCGTGGACGAAGCGATCTACAGCATACGCCCCGAATCAGCCGGCGACATACGCGAAGAGTTCTACGGTCGCCGCTACAATCAGGTCAACACCACGTTCTCGGTCAACTACAGTTTCACCGGCTACGCGGGCACTAAGCCGATGAAACTCGCGCAGAACAAACGCGCGTATCAACTCGCCGACTTCAAGAACGACACACGCACCGTCGAGCCGAAGGTGCGCAAGATTTTCAAAGACACGGCCTACTGGCAACCGACGCTCGTCACCGGCGCAGACGGCAAGGCCGCGATCAAGTTCCTGCTGCCCGACAATCTGACGACGTGGCGTGCGACCGCCCGCGCGATCACATCCGACACGCGTGTCGGCGCAACGACGCAGAAGGCGCTTGAACGTAAAGATGTGATTATGCGCCTCGCCATGCCGCGCTTTTTGACGGCGGGCGACACGGTGACGATCTCCGGCATCGTGCATAACTATTTGCCTGCCGATAAGCAGACGCAAATCTCGCTCGAAGTGGGCGGCGCGAAGTTGCTCGATGCGCCAAATCAGTCGGTGATGATCCCGAAGAACGGCGAGTATCGCGCGAACTGGCGCGTGCAAGCGCAACAGACGGGACAGTTGACCTTGCTCGGCAAAGCGTTGACCGATACAGACTCGGACGCGCTTGAATTGAACATAGACATCGTGCCGCGCGGCGTGCGCCAGACGCGCGGCGAAGCGACGACGCTCGCGGGCGACGAAGAAGATCGCACCGTCACCATCAATCTGCCGGGCAACGCCGACCCGCGCGGGCGCACGCTCCGCATCGAAGCCGCGCCGTCGGTCGCCAGCACGCTCTTCGGCGCGCTCGATTATCTGACGAGCTACCCTTACGGCTGCACGGAGCAGACGATGTCCTCGTTCCTGCCGAACGTGATCGTCGCCAACGCTCTGCGCGAAGTGCAGACGACTTCGCTCGGCACGAAGAACGATCTCGCGAAGAAAGTTAAGCGCGGTCTCGACCGGCTCTATAAGTATCAGCACGACGACGGCGGCTGGGGTTGGTGGAAAGACGACCCGACCGATCCGTGGATGACCGCTTACGTGGTGGACGGGTTGACGCTCGCCAGTCGCACCGGCTATCAAACGGATGACAGTCGCGTCGAAAAGGGCCGCGCCAAACTCGGCGCGCTCATCGCATCCGGCAAGAACGACGACGGCAAAGAGCTTGACACGGAGACGCGCGCTTACATGATCTATGCGCTCAGCATGAGCGGCGGCGTGGACGCGCACCATGTGGACGATATGTTCACCAATCGCGGCCGCTTGCAGCCTTACGGCCGCGCGCTGCTCGCGTTGACCTTGAAGCAACGCGGCGACACGCGCCGCGCCGAACAGGTCGCGGGCGAGATCGCTGCTTCGGCACGCGTCACCGATTTCGACTCGCACTGGGAATCAAAGCGCCAGCCCGCGCTCGACTTCAGCGAAGACGACAGTCTCGAAGCGACCGCCATCTCAATCAAAGCGCTCGCGCAGATCACGCCACAGAGCGAACTGCTCGCCAAGTCCGCGCGCTGGCTCGTCGGCAATCGCAAGTACGGCGCGTACTGGCTCTCGACGAAGCAGACGGCGTTCGCCATCTATGGCTTGATTGATTATCTAAAAGTCAGTCAAGAGTTGACGCCGAACTACGCGGTCGAGGTATACGTCAACGGCGAACAGGTCTTGACGAAGCAGATCACGGCGGCCGATGTCGGCAGCCCGCAACTCGTCATCCGGCGCAAGGACGAACAGGTCGCAGGCAACACGCAGATTCGCGTCGTCAAACACGGTGCGGGCGTGTTGTATCTTTCGTCCACGCTTGCTTTCGCGACGAGCGACGAGCAGACGCCCGCGCAAGGCACAGGCGGCTTGAAGATAACGCGCGAGTACCTGCGCTTGATCGTGGATGACAACAACGGCGACCCGGTCTGGCGCAGCGAGCCGCTCACGGGCGAGTTGCATTCGGGCGACATGATCATCGCGAAGCTGCACGCCGAAGGGCCGCACGCTTCCTACGTGCTGCTCGAAGACCCGATTCCGGCCGGTTGCGAGCAGATCGAACAGGTCAGCGGTATCAGCTTCGATTATTCGACGAAGGATTGGAGCGACTGGTACAGCGCACGCGAGTTCCGCGACCAGCGCACCGCCTTCTTCCTTAACTACTTCGACGGCGACGCGACGCTGCGTTATGCCCTGCGCGTGCAAGAGCCGGGCGACTTCCGCATCGCGCCCGCGCGCATCGAGTTGATGTACACGCCGACCGTGCAAGCGAACACCGCGAGCGGGTCGTTGAAGATTCTGGATCGACAGTGAGATTAAATCTAACTGCATGATCAAGAGCCATAAGTCTCACGCAAAGGCGCAAAGACGCAAAGCAAGCGCGCGAAGAGCAGCGCTCACTTTCTTTGCGCCCTTCTTTGCGCCTTTGCGTCTTTGCGTGAGGTTAATTTTTCTCTCTCAGGTAAGTTATGACTAAAAACGTAATCGCTGCCGTCTTAAATGCCCTGCGCGCGTTGCTGGGGCACATCCCCGCGCTCTTCGTGCTGGGCGTGCTGTACGCGCTCTTCATTGCCGCTTGCTATTGCCTGATCACGACGCGCGAGGCGACGACGCTGCAAGTGCTGTTCACTTTCGTCTTCGCCGTCGCCGTGCCCGTGCTGTTCTGCGCGTTGCAAGCGGGTTGCGCGGGCTTCGCGGTCGGCGCGGACTCAGTCAGCGCAACGCTGAAGACGGCGAGCAAAGCCTTCTGGAAAATTTTCCTCGTGAGTTTGCCGCTCATTCTTGTCGTCGTGCTTGGCGTCTATCTGCTGAACAAGGTGCAGACGCGCATGGCGGCGCGACAGCAGCAGGCGGAAGCGCAGGCGAGCGCGACGCACGGCAGCGTGAGCGAGGACGCGGGCGAGACGCTGTCCGTGCCGATGCACACGCCAGAGCGTGAAGAGGATAAGAAGCCGAAGGTGCGTTGGGCTTACGTGTTGCTCGTCACCGTGCGCCTGTTGTTGTTTGGTTTAGTCTTGCCGCTCATCGCGATTCACCTGTGGCTCGGCGTCGCGCGCGACGGTTTGCGCGGCATGTTCAAAGGCTTCGGGCGCGTGCTTGCGCCGCAGACTGTGCTGACCTACGCGGTCGGCTTGGTCATCTTCGGCGTCATTCCCTACTTCCTGTTGTTCACGCGCACGGGCACGAAGGGCGAGTGGTCGGAGTTGACGCTCTTCGGCTTGCGGCTCGTGCTCGCGTTTCTGTTTACGCTCATTGGTTGGGTATTAACACTACGTGCGCTCGCGCATCCGGCGGGCGTGGCGGCGGATAGCGTGCCTTTGACGGCGAGTGTGCCGCCGCAACCTGCACCGACCGGGGCTTGAAGTGAGTTAAATCAAACCACGAGAGATGGGGACAACATGAAAAACTATCCACGAACTCACACGCAGCAACACGAACTAAGACACAGGTAACTTCGTGCTATTTCGTGTGCGTTCGTGGATAAATGTTTTGTTCTCTGTTCCCTTCTGATGTGCTTCAATTTAAGTTGTGTTTATGAGGCGCTGGCAGTTCACCGCAGAGGCGCAGAGATTGACGCAGAGGGCCGCAGAGATGGTCAACGCTCCGCGGCCCTCTGTGCGCGCGATACGTTACTACGCCGCACCTCGTCATGGTCTGACGCACGTGTGCGTCTGCGTCGCGCTCTTCTGCGCTTGGTCAACTCCACATAACAACGTGCCGCTTGATAGCGTCACCACCTCAGCAACGCGCCTTACGCCCAACATCAACGATAGCGAACTCGATGCTGTCTTGCAGCGCGCGGCTACGAATGCACTCGGCGCAAGCGCTGGCACAATCCTCGTGCTCGATCCGCAGACGGGGCGCGTGCGCGCGGCCGTCAACCCGCGCATGGCCGGCGAACAAGCGTTCCCGCCCGGCTCCGCCATCAAGCCTTTCACACTCTTAACGGCACTGCGCACCGGCGCGCTCAAACAGGATGCGCGCCTACTCTGCCGTAAACGCTACGCACGCGCCGACGCGCATTTCACCTGCTCGCACCCCGCGAGTCTGCCACCCTTCACGCCCGCGCAGGCACTCGCTTATTCATGCAACTACTTTTTCGCGCGCCTCGGCGAACGACTCAAGCCGGACGACTTCAACCAGACGCTTGCCGCTTACGGCTTTGGCGCACGCACAGGTCTGGCGGACGAGTTCGAGCAAGCGGGCAAGTTGCCGCGCGGACGTTGGCGTTTGAGCGAAGCGCTCGGCGAAGGTGACGATTTGCTCGTTACGCCTATGCAACTGCTGACAGCCTACGCTGCGCTCTTGAACGGCGGACATCTGTATGCACCGCAACCGGCTGCGGCAGAAAATTTTCAAGCACATGAGCGCGCCGTGCTTGCGATTGCGCCCGCCGAACGCGCGTTGCTGCTCACAGGAATGCGCGGTGCAGTTGCTTACGGCACGGCCGCACGCGCGCATCTCGATGCCCTGCCCGTACCCGTCTTCGGCAAGACCGGCACGGCCACGGAAGTCGGCGGCGTGCATACGCACGGTTGGTTCGTTGGCTTCGCGGGCGAGCAAGTCGCCAATGATGACGCGTCGGAGTTGCCAGCGACCGCGCCCGCACAGTTCAAGCTCGCCGTCCTCGTCTTTCTCAAACGCGCGACCGGCGCACAGAGCGCGAGCCTCGCGCAACCCATCTTTGCCGCCTATGCACGTGCCACGCTTGCGCCCACTACGGACGTGCCCGCGCAACGCACCGACACGTCACAGACACAACCGCCGCTTGCAGACGAAGCTGTGCAGGCCGCGTCTGCGCGCGGTGAGCCAATCGTGCGCGTGCATCTCGTGCGCGAAGATGCGACCCGTGCGCTCACGCTGGAAGATTATGTCTTCGGCGCGTTGGCGGCCGAAGCCAGCACGGAGACTGAATATGAAGCGCTCAAGGTGCAAGCGGTCGTCAGCCGCACGTTCGCGCTGCGCAATCTGCGCCGCCATGCGCGCGACGGTTACGACTTCTGCAATCTGACGCACTGCCAACGCTATCTCGCCGTCACCGATAGAAACGCGCGCACGGAGTTTCATGCGCTCCTGCGGCGCGCTGTCGCGGAGACGGCGGGCGAAGTTTTGCGCGATGGGCGCGGCGAGTTGGCCAACACATATTTCAGCGCGTCGTGCGGCGGCATGACGGCGAACGTCGAATCGTTATGGGGTGTCACGGCGCACGAACGTTATGAGCGCGGTGTGCGTGATGAATTCTGCGCGGGGCAACCTTACAGCAGTTGGACGGACGTGCTACCGGCGGCGCAGATTGCGCGTGCCTTGCACGAAGACGAGCGCGGCGACGTAGGGGCGCGCGTTGACGACATACGCGTGATCAAACGCGACGCGAGCGGGCGAGCAGAGTTGGTGGCTGTGAGCGGCGAGCGCAGGCGTGTCTTGCGCGGCTGGGATTTCAAGACCATCGTCGGGCGCACACTCGGTTGGAACTTGCTCAAAAGCTCGCGCTTCACGGTCGAGCGCACGGGCGCGAACTTCGTCTTTCGCGGCAGCGGCTTCGGGCACGGGCTGGGTCTCTGTCAGATGGGCGCGCACGCGCAGGCCGCGCGCGGCATCGCGTATCGCCAGATTCTCGCCTACTACTTCCCCGGCACGAATCTCACGCACCTCGCCAGCACCGCGCAATGGCACGACGACGTGCTATTAACAAACGCGCCGCCCAACACTTCTTCGCTTACGCGCGCCCTCGCGCCTGTGCCATCGCCAGCACCCACACCAGTCGCACAACGCACGCTCAGCGACGAGCATTTCCGTGTGCGCTATACGACCGCCACCGCGCGCCGCGATGTGGAAGAGACCTTGCGCACGCTCGCTGCCGCGCGCCACAACATAGAGCAACGACTTGTCGCCGCGTCCTTACAACTGCCCGCGTTGCCCATGCTGGAGATCGTGGCGCACGAGACGACCGGCGCGTTCGTCGGCGCGACGGGTCAACCCGCGTGGGCGGCGGCCGCAACGCGCGGGCACACAGTTCATCTGCAACCGTTAGCCACATTGCGCCGGCGTGGCGTACTCACGACCACCTTGCGCCACGAGTATGCGCACGTGGTCATAGATGCGCTCAGTCATAACCGCGCCCCGCGCTGGCTGGCCGAAGGACTAGCGGCTTACATGGCCGGCGAAGGCGCATTGCTCACGCGCGTTGCGCCCGTGCCGGCCAAGCAACTCTCCACCGACGAGTTGGAACGAAAACTCGCCGCCGCCGCCACCACCACGCAAGAGATGCGTGCGCTTTACGCCGCCGCTTACCGTGCGGTCAGCGCGCTCGTCCAGCAAGAGGGCGAAGCGAGCGTCTGGCGGCGCGTCGCGCGGGCCTGAGTTGCGCTGCATCTGCTCTCCGTCGAGTTGATAAACCCGCCCGCGCTCCGTAATATCACCCGCACTTTGAGCCAAGCAATTAGCGCAGACACGAACGAGACCGTAGCACCGCTCGCGCACGGACTGACGCCCTTCTTTCCCGCACTAGCAGAGTTCGCTGCAACGAAGACGCTCACCGCGTCGCCGCTCTACGCGGAGCTACGACCGGAGATCGAGCGCGTGCTGACGGGATTAGTGCAAGAGAACTTTGCGCCGCCGCTCCCGCACGAAAACCCCACGCCGTCGCGTGCGGTGCGTGCGATGGCATGGAACATCGAGCGCGGGAAGCGTCTGCCGGGCATCGTGCGCGTGCTGCGCGAGCATCCCGTGTTGCGCGCGAGCGACGTGCTGATGTTGACCGAGTTGGACTACGGCATGGCGCGCACGGGCAATCGGTTCATCGCGCGTGAGTTGGCCGAAAGTTTAAAGATGAACTACGCCTTTGCGCCTTGCTATCTCGCGCTGAATAAAGGCAGCGGCATTGAATCAGAAGTGGCTGGCGCGAACACGCTCGCGCTGCACGGCAATGCGCTTCTTTCGCGTCACCCTCTGCACCGCGCACATGCGCTCGCGCTGCCGAACGGCAAGGACAAGATGCGCGGCAAGGAGAAGCGGCTCGGCGCGCAACGCGCGGTTATCGCGGACGTGGCCCACCCCGCCGGCATGTTTCGCGCGGTCAGCCTGCACCTCGACGCGCACTCGACGCAGCGCCATCGCGCACGGCAGATGCGACTCATGCTCGATCATCTCGCCACGCTCACGCCGCAGTTGCCCGTACTGATCGGCGGCGACTGGAACACTTCGACGTACAACTCGCGCCGCGCCGCTTACGCGATCATGGGCTATGCGCGGCGCGTAGCAATGGGCGTGGGGCGCGTGATCAAATATCACTATCCTTATCCCGAACGCTGGTTCGAGCGCGGGTTGTTCCGTCTGTTGGAGCGGCGCGGCTACGACTATCGCACGCTGAACGCGCTCGGCGTCTGCACGCTGCACTATGACGTGGCGGACGTGGCGGTGAACGTGAACATGCGCGACTGGATTCCGCAGTGGTGCTTCCCCTTCATCAACTGGGCGCTGCAACAGAACAGCGGCCGCTGCTCGCTCAAGCTCGACTGGTTCGCCGGCCAGGGCATCGCGCTCGCGCCCGGCAGCGCGCCGCAAGTCATCGGCGACCTACGCGACGAAGCGGGCGTGCTGTCAGACCACGACGCGATTGTGTTGGATTTCCTGCCCGCATCACACCAACAATGCGTGGCTGAAATTTGCCGTTAAAGGGCGTGCAGATAAGCTCAAGGTAAATAGTAGCAGCGTTCGTCTCTCGCCAGCGCATCTCGCAAGCGTTGTATTCGGCCGCAGCCCGCGGTAAAAGTCAACGCACGCTGTACTAAATCAGTCCTTATGACATTCGTACACTCATGCAGCCTTCAGTTTTTCTGCGCTGGTCAACTCGGCCAACGCCGCTTCGACTTCCGGCGTGTAGTAAAGCTCCGACAACCGGTAGCGCCATGGGCCGTTCCAGCGCAGATGCTCTTTGACATCTGCCACCAGTTGACTCAAGCATGTCCGCTTGTGATTGCGTGTGCATTTATCATGGACATCACCAAAGGCCCGCTCAATCGGGTTGGCTCGCGGGCAGTAACTCGGCAACCACACCAACTCGAAGCGCGGATGCGCGGCCAGCCACAGCGCCACCGCTTTGGCCTTGTGAATGCCGTAGTTGTCTACGATGAGATAAATCTTCGTCACCTTCATGACCGGAGACACCCGGTCAATGGCGCGCAACAAGTCGATGAACAGCCAACGGTTCTTGCGCTCCCCAACGACATGCAGCAACTTGCCAGTGACAAAGTTAAGCGCGCCCGCCAAGTAGTTCTTCCGATTCGTCCCCGGCGTCATCACTTGCGTCTGCGTGCCCTTGAGCATCCACTCAGAGCCGAGCTTAGGCAACAAGTGAATGTCCAGTTCATCGGCAAAGAAAAGGGCCGCATGACGTGGCAAAGTCTCCACCAGATGGTGAATCCGCGCCAGTTTCGTCGCCCGTTCCGGGTCATCATCACGGGCTGCGTGGCGGGCTCTCTTCCAGACATAGCCCAACTCATGCAGCCAGCGCCGGACGGTGTCCTGCGAAACCGTCACGCCACGCCGCGCTTTCAACTCCGCGCACAGCGTCGCGCAACTCCAGCGCACTCGACACCAGCCGAAAGCTTGCGGCGCACGCTTGAGCAAGGCCACCAACGACCGTTTGAGGCTGGCCCGGGAGCGGTGCGGCCCCACGCTTGGCGTCTCGTCAAGATCGTTGGTCAAGCCCACATCAAGTTGGCCGCACTGATAGGCGGCGACCAGGCGATAGACGCTCGAACGCGAACAGAACAAAGCGGCGGCAATCGTGGTCGGCGTCCAGCCTGCCGCACAGAGCAACAGAACATGCACGGCGAGCAAGTGACCATAACGCGCACTGCGCAGTTGAGCCAGCAGCTGCTCTTGTTCGCCAGCAGGGATGTCAAGTATCGTTTGTCCCGGCACAGGCAGTTCACCTCTGATAATCGTAGGACTTACGCAAAAGGGTGAAAACCTTGATAATTAGCGCATGGCACTCAGCACAAGCCCAACGCGCTTGGATTATTGTCAGTATCTGGTGAGCAGCCAGATCAATTACACGCTGACGAACTTTGCTGACCACTCGCTCAAGTTCAGTCACGACCAACTGAACCGATATTTACGTGATGACAAACTAACGCCTCGTTTAGTATGGGAACAAACCAAAGGGCAAATCATCGCTTCGCCCAAGGGTTACTTGCTCTTTGACGACACCGTAGTCGACAAGAACTATTCGCGCTCTGTCGAGTTGGTGCG
>JANMAD010000602.1:0-5046 GCA_031359515.1 Acidobacteriota bacterium
TGCTCGGCCAAGTTCTCTTGCACCTCGCGCAGACGCAACTCAAGGTCGGGGCGCATGGAAGTTTGCGGGAACTGCTGCATGGCGGCTCTCAGCCGTTGCTCGGCTTTGCGCGCATGCTCGCCGGAGCGGTCGGGCAGACCCATCTGCCGCATCTCTGTCTCGGCCACTTTGAGCATCGCGCGCTCGGCCAACGGATCGGTCGGAAAGAAGGTTAGCCACTCCTGATAGGCCGCGCCCGCTTGAATCAGCGCGCTCGTCGTGCCTTCGAGATAGAAGGTGTCGGCGATGGCGAGTTTGGCATATGGCAGGAAGGGTGATTCGGGGTATGTGTTGATGATGACGCTAAAGAGCAGGCGTGCGCCTTCATAATCGGCTTTGCGCGCGTGCTTCGAGCCGGCGGCGAAAAGCTCGCGGTCGCGACCCGGCGCAACCGTGCCGGTCAACTCGTCAATCTCACTGTCGCCGCCGCCGCGCCCCAAGAGCCGGCCGAACAGACTGCCCTTCTTCTTATTATTCGACTTCTTCGCTACCGTGCCACCGCGCCGCGCGCCGGCCGTCTCGCGCAAGCCTGCCTCGACACGCTCATTCAATTCAGTCAACGCAGTTTCCAGCTTTTCGATGTCGGCCGCGTCGAACTTCTCAGAGCGATCAAAACGGCCGCGGATTTCGTTCACCTCAGAGATCAGCGCACCGGCCTCTTTGTCCAAACCACGCAGACGCGCGCTGGCATCATTCGTGACCGCCGCGCTCGCCCCCTTGTCCTTTTTATCCTTCTTCTCATCGCCGCCTATATTAACGAGCGCGGTGCTAAGCGAGCGGCGCATAGCATCAAGCCGCTGGCGCAGCACTTCGAGCCGCTGATAAGGCGTCGCGCCGCTCTGCGCGCTACTGCCTGTCTGCGCCTGCGCCGGCCCGACCGGCCAGCCCGCGCCTAAGACCGCGCACAGCACGGCCAGAGCTATGAGATTGCGAAAACGCATGTAATGAAACCTCCGAAAAGCTTTAACTCGCCACTCGTCACTTGCCACTTGTCACTGGTGTTGCCGCATCAAGTAGATCGCGGACGCCGCGCTCCGCATCGCCGACGCCGAAGACGGCCGTGCCGGCGACGATGATCTCTGCGCCGGCGGCGGTGACCTCGCCGATGTTGGTGCGGTCTACGCCGCCGTCAATCTCGATGCGCGTTGCTAAGCCGCGCTCGTCAATCATGCGCCGCAGGCGACGCACCTTGTCGAGCGTGGTCGGGATAAATTTTTGCCCGCCAAAGCCGGGATTGACAGACATAATCAAAATGTAATCGGCAAAGGGCAACGCCTCTTCGAGTGCCGCGAGCGGCGTCGCCGGATTGATCGCGATGCCCGCCTTCGCCCCTTTGTTTCTGATCGCCGTCAACGTCCGGTTCAGATGGGCGTCAATTTCCACGTGGACAGAGACCATACTTGCGCCCGCATCCACAAATTGCTCGGCGTAACGTCCCGGTTCGGAAATCATTAGATGCGTGTCGAGGGGTAGTTTGGTTGCGCGCTGCAAGGATTTTACGACCGGCAGGCCGATGGTCAAATTGGGCACGAAATGGCCGTCCATCACGTCGCAGTGGATAAGGGTTGCGCCGCCACGCTCGGCTGCGGCGATGTCTTCGCCCAACCGCGCGAAATCGGCCGACAATAGCGAGGGAGCGATTTCGACCATGATCTTTGTCTCCTGTTTGCCGCGCGTGTCGTAGCGGGCACGTTAATGGTTGCCGCCTTGCACAGATCGCGGGAACGTATGCGCGAAACTTATTCAGGTGGCGGGCGGCGATTCGCGTTGCCGCTCGGCGTCCGCCCCGTGTTCGCGTTGCGTGTGGCCGCAGTGTTCGCATTGCGGCCGTTTGTGTTGCGATTGCTCGCGGCTCGATTCGCGTTCGTGTTCCCGTTGTGATTCGCGTTCGTGTTCGGATTTGCGTTGGCATTGCGCGGCGCGTTCGTCGTCGGCTCAGTGCGCGCGTTGGCGTTACGATTGGTTACGTTCGTATCGATGCCGTTACGGTTGAGTATGATCCGATTGTCGAGGTTCGAGTTGGCGACGGCGTTCTTGTTCGTGTTTGCGTTGCCGTTCTGATTCTCGTTCGCGTTGCGGTTCGTGTTCTTGTTGCGCTTCGGCTTGTTGGCGTTCGCATTCGCGTTGCTCACGCCCGTGTTGGCGTTCGTGTTCTCGTTCTGATTAGCTGCCGCGCTCTGCACCTGCTTGTCTGCTTCCTTCGCGGCCAGACTGACGGAGCTTTCGCCCTCTTTTTGCTCGGCGCGACTGATGACGACAGCGACCGGCGATCCCTCTTTCACGACATCGCCCGCACGCGGCGTCTGATCCAGCACCGTGTCGGGCTTGGTGTCGGCGCTATAGCGCGTCGCGCGTTTGCGCACTTTCAGACCCGCCTTTTCCAGTGCCGTCTCGGCTTCCATATAATTCTTGCCGACGACTTCGGGGACTTTCACTTCGGGGCTGCGGAGCGACAGGTAGATGGTGCCGAACAGGCCGAGGACGAAGGCGATAGCGATGCCGAGCAGGATGCCGATCCGGTTGACCAAAGTCGGGAACGTCCGCTGTGCCTCAACCACGTGGTTCTTGTCGCCTCTCCCGCACGCGCGCCCCTACTGACGGCTGCGAAGGCGGGAGTCTAGCACCTGCGCAAGACACGTCGCAAGTCGCACGTGCCGTTCAACTTTGCCGCCGAAACGCCGCGACGTAGAAGCCGTCCGTGCCGCCCTTGTGCGGCCACGTGCGGGCCGCGCCCGCCGCGGTCAGCAATGATGCGGGCGCAGCAAATTGCGCAGGCTTGAAGTCATCGTGTCCGGCGAGAAACGCCGCGACAACTTCCTCGTTCTCCTCTGGCTCGACCGAGCAGGTGGAATAGACGAGCCGCCCGCCGGGGCGCACCAGCCGCGCCGCGTTCGTCAAGATGCGCTGCTGGCGCACGGCGAGTTCCGCGATGTCGGCGGGCGTCAAACGCCAACGAATTTCGGGGTTATGCCTGAGCGTGCCCGTGCCCGTACACGGCGCATCCACCAGCACGCGCTCAAACGTCGCATCCGCGAACGGCAACGCTCGTTCAGCGTCGAGCGCGACCACGCGAACGCTCGTCAACTCTTGCCGCGCCGCCGAATCAACCACGACGCGCAGACGGTGCGCATAAAGATCGCCCGCGACGACGAACGCGCGATCCTGAGCCAGCCCTGCGATGTGCGTCGTCTTACTGCCCGGCGCGGCGCATACATCTAACACGCGCTCGCCCGGCTGTGCGCCCAGCACGTGCGCGCCAAGTTGCGAGGCTTCGTCCTGCGTATAGATCAATCCCTCCAGCGCAAGCGCACGCAACGCCGCGCCGCCTGTCCCAGCAACCACACGCCACGCGCCCGGCGCGATCTCCGACGGTTGCACCTCAACTCCGCCCGCACGCAGACGCGCCAGCACATCTGCGTTCTCGCTCCGCCACTCGTTCACACGGAACGCGACCGGCGGCGTCTGATTGTTGGCCCGCGCGAATGCCTCTGCTTCGTCCGCGCCGAACGCGCGCACCCAACGCGCCAGCAACCACATCGGATGCGAAGTGGCAATCGCCAGCCGCTCGCTCTCGTCCGTTATTCGCGCGGCCGGATCGTAGACAGGCTCGCGCGTCGCGCGGCGCAGCACGGCATTGATGAAGCCCGCCGCCCCGCGCAAGCCCGCCGCGTGCGCGATATTCACCGACTCGTTCACGGCCGCCGACGCCGGCACGCGCGTCAGAAACCGCAGTTGATACAACCCAAGCCGCAACGCGCGGCGCACTGGCGCATCAAGTTCTGCGGCCGTGCGCCCCGCGTAATGCTCGATCAATTTATCCAGCCATAGCTGCCAACGCAGCGTCCCCAACACCAACTCATAACAGAGCGCGAGATCATCAGCGCGCAAGTCCTCAATCGCATGCGTCAGCAGCACGGACGCGAATGCGCCCTCATCCTCCACGCGGCTCAAGACGGCGAATGCCACCCGCCGCGCCGCCGACACGACCCGCCCGCCTGCCGTCTGTCCCTGCGCCGCACCCGCTACCCGCTTCTTCTTGATCACCCGTACAGTCATCTGTAAGTGCTCGCGCTCACTCAACCCAAACGCTCGCCCACTTGCACGCGCATGCCGTTCATAAAATCACGCGCGCTCATACGTCGCCGGCCTTCGGGCTGAACTTCCAACAAACGCAACGTCGTGCCTGCGCCGCACGCGACGAGCAACTCATCGCCATGCGCCGCGACAATCGCGCCGGGGTCATGCAACGGCGCATCCGGCGCATCCGGCGCAGCCTGCCAGACCACGAGACGTTGACCGCGAAACTGCGTATGCGCGTTTGGCCACGGTTGGAGACCGCGCACGCGTCGCGCAATTTCCCTCGCGCTCATCACCCAATCAAGCAAACCATCTTCACGTTTCAGCATCGGCGCGAGCGTTGCATCTTTGTCGGCTTGTGCGCGCGGCGCAAGTTCAGCAAGTTGCGCGAGGGTCGCGCCCAGCAAGTCCGCGCCCATTTCCGCAAGCCGCGCGAGCAGTTGCGGCGCGGTCTCATCCGCACCGATCTGCGTCGCGTGTTGCAACAGGAGCGCGCCCGTGTCCAGTCCCTCGTCAATCAACATCGTCGTCACGCCGGTCTCCGCTTCGCCGCGCACAATGGCCCAGTTAACGGGAGCCGCGCCGCGATACTTCGGCAGCAAAGAGAAATGCACGTTGATGCAACCACGACGCGGCGCGTGCAAGAACGACGCCGGCAAGATGCGCCCGTAAGCGACGACGACCGCCACATCTGCATCGTGCGCGGCAAACAACTCGCGCGCCTCGTCCGTCTTGATTTTCTGTGGTTGTTGCACGGTCAGGCCATGCGCCAGCGCAAACTCTTTGACCGGCGACGCAGTCAACTTGTTGCCGCGCCCCGCCGGTCTGTCCGGCTGCGTCCACACCGCGACGACCTCATGCCCGTCCTCCACACAACGCTTGAGCGTCGGCACGGCGGCGGCGGGCGTGCCCATGAAAATTATGCGCAAG
>JANMAD010000611.1:0-6338 GCA_031359515.1 Acidobacteriota bacterium
GTGCCGAAGGCGACGGTGTCGAAGCTGAAAGTCGAGAGATCAAACTTAACGGCGTCGAGTTGATCTGTGATGACGACCTCCTGCGCGGGCAGCGTGGCGGTCGCCTGATTCTCGAAGAAGATAGTGTAGCGGGCGCGTTCCGTGCCGGCGACGTAGCGCGCTTCGCCGACGCCGGGTGAGCCGACCTTGTCGTTCGGGTCAAACGAGTTGCCGGCGCGAATCTTCTTCACCTTGGCGGCGAGCTTGATGCACATATCTATGATCTGGCCCGCCTTGTAACCGAGCCGGAGGCCTTGGAATATCTTGCCGATCACAGTGCTCTTGAAGGCGCAGAGCAGGACGGCCTGTGCGAGATCAAGTTCCAGGTCGAGCGTCGAATTAAGCACTTCGGTCGCGGTCGCCATCCCCGCGCCGTTGGTCAAGTTCAAGATGCCCTTCGCGATGGCTTCGTCCAACGCTTGCGCGCAATCAACCGGCAGCACGACGCCAATCAGATCAATCGTGAATTCGATGAGCGCTTTGAGCTTAGCTTTGCCGTCCGGCGACACCACGATGTCGGTCAAAGTAATCTGGCTGGCGATACTGGGCCGTTTGCCGCGCGTCTTGCCGGGCCGGAAGCCGCCGGCGGGCGCGGGCGTGAGGGTCGCCAACGCGGGTTCGGCGAAAACTTCGAGGTCGAACTCCTGCTCTGTGGGAATAGTCAAACGGAAGGCGAAAGTCAGCGTCTGCCCCGCCGGGACGCGCGGGATAATCATCGGGTAGTTGTGCCGCCCGTCTGCCGTTTCATAAAACTTGGGTATCTGGCTGTAATCAACCGGCGGCACGTTCGGATCGACGGGTTGCGGCGGCAGGAACGTGTAGTCGGGCGTGAAGATCGCATTGGCCGGGAGACCGGCGATGTCAACCGGCACGGCCAGCGCATCCACGTTGCCCATGTTGCCGACGACGAAGGCGCAGCGCACTTCGCGGTTCGTCCGAATCGCGCTACGCGCGATGATATCCACATAAACTTGGGCGGCGCGGCCTTCTTCAATCGCGAAGGCGTCGGGCAGCGTGACGATGCTGCCGTCGGGGTTCGTCACGACCACATTCCAGAGACCGCGTTGCTGCTGGCGCAAGTCGAAGAAGGTCGTCAGCATTGTACGAAATGCGCTGACATTGGTCGTCCCGCCTTCGATGTCGAGTTGCCCGGTGCGTGTCAGGCGGGCCGTTGCGCCGGGCGTGATGTTGGTGCCGTAGATCGTGACACTGGCAATCCCCGTATCGCCGCCATGATCGGCCCGGATCGAGTTGACGGCGAATGACGGCGCGGTAAAAGCGATTTTGCTGACGAAGGCATCAACCCCGCCGCCGCTGGCCGGCTGGAATGGTGGACTGCCGGCGGTCGGGTAATCGGCTTGGGTGAAGCCGGTCGAGTAAACGTCGCCGACGGGCGTGACCGCGAGACCGAGACTGTAATCATCGCCCGTGCCGCCGAGGTAAGTCGAGAAGCCGAGCGCGCTGAGCGTGGGATTAAACTGCGTAATGAAGGTGTCGAAGGTGAAGGCAGCACCGGCGTTTCTGGCTTGCAGCGGTGAGACTAAAGGGAATCTGTCTGAACTCGTCGCGCCGCTCACGAAGATGTTGCCATCGCCATCTAACGCGACGGCAGTGGCGATGCTGCGGGTGCCGAGGAAGGTCGAAGCGGCGAGTGAGGCCGGCAGACCGGATGCGCTTGGTGGCGCAATCTTCGAGACGAAAGCAGTGACGACGGAGTTCGAGCCGGCGAGACAATTTGGATCTGGAAAGGTCTGGAAGGCACCCGCTGTCGTGGGGAAATCGCATGAAAAAGTTTCGCCGACGACAAAGGCGTTGCCCACCGCATCAACCTTGATGTCGTACGCAACGTCGTCGCGGTCTCCGCCGAGGTAGGTGGAATAGATGAATGACGCGCCGTCCGCGCTCAACCCCGACACGAAGACCGTTTGGGAGTTGGTGTTGCTATTGTTGGGTTGAAACGCATTTACCACGGGGAAGTTGCCGGAGCGGGTGTGGCCGGCCACAAACGCACGGCCCGCGCCATCCACCCCGATTCGCACGGGGTGGGGGGAGTTGAACCTGAAGAACTGCGACTCTGCGCCGCTCCCGCCGAGGTAAGTTGAATAGACGAGCGCGGAGCCGGTTGGGTTGAGTTTTGCGACGAAGGCATCGGACAGGCCCGCGTTCGCCGGTTGCAGCGCGTTGGCCGTCGGAAAATTCGTTGAGAAGGTGACGCCCGACACGTAAGCCGCGCCCGTCGTATCTATGGCGAGGCCGGAGCCGTAGTCCGCGTTGCTGCCGCCGAGATAGGTCGAGTAGATGAGCGCGTCGCCGTCCGCGTTGAGTTTGGCGACGAAGGCATCGCTCGCGCCGCCGCCGACGGTTGCTTGCAGTGGGTTGGCAAGGGGGAAGTTGGTGGAAGACGTAGCGCCGGCGAGATAGACGTTGCGCGCACCATCGAGCGCGAGCGCGTAGCCGACATCGTCACCGTTGCCGCCGAGATAGCTGGAATAGACGAGCGCTGTGCCCGCCGGATTCAGTTTCGTCACAAAGGCGTCGCGCGGCCCGCCGTTATTGGGCTGCAACGGGTTCGCCGTCGGAAAGTTGAGCGAGTCGGTGAAGCCCGTGACGTAAGCGTTGCCGTCCGCGTCCACCGCGATGCGCTGGCCGATTTCGGCATTCGCGCCGCCGAGGTAAGTGGAATAGGCGAGCGTAAAAACCGGATCGATCACGAGCGGCCGGGTGCGATCATATGCGGCGATCTCAAAGCCGACCGCAGGTGGTTTTTGCTTTGCGACTTTTGATTGTTGCTTGGGTTGTAAGACGTACCGACCGGCGATCTCCTGCCGCACACCGCCAACTGTTTCCTGATAGATCGTCGGCTTGTGCAACCGCACCTCGTTGGCGTTGGTGGCGATTAACAGATCGCCGCGCGCATCAAGGCGTAGCTGCTGCGCGCCGTCGAAGTCGAGCTTAACTACATCGGGATCGACGCCGGGCGCGACGATGAGATCGTATTCGAGCTCGCGCTGCCGGCCGTAATAAACCACATCCACGCCGGGATAGACATCGCGATACCGCACCTGCGCATATGTCGGCACGTTCGTGCGCCACTGTGTGGGATCGTTGCCGATGAAGTAGTTGAGTTTGCCGGGCAACTCGGCTGCCCCTTCAATCTGCGGGTCGGTCGCCGCGCCGGCCAACTTCATACGCAGGACGGGCGACGCGGCGCGGGCGCGCAACGCAGACGTGGCGGTTGTGGCTACGGTTTCGTGCCGGTGCATTGTTACGTCGCTTTGTCGCGGCGGCTTGGTAAAGGTCAACACCGCCTCGGTTGCAGTCAGAAAGAGATTATAGCCTTGGCCGCGCGCCAGAAACTTGACCTGCGCATCCATCTGCCCCCGGTTAGCTGCAAATTGGAGCGGCAGTTGACCGTAGGCAGCGCGCACTTGCGCTCGTGTAGGCGGCGCGAGTTTGGCCGCAGTCGGGGCCGTCATCGGTGTGCTAGTAGTGCGCTTGTGCGCGCGGCTGGCCGCGGTATGTTTAGCTGTGCCGGCCGGCGGCGCGCTGAGCTTAGCTGCTGCCGCAGGCGAATTGAGCGAGCTTGTCCACAGGGCGAGCGTTAGGCTAAGACTGAGCAACTGGCCGACAGACTTGCGGGTGGCGTGGGCATAAAACATATACACTCCCTATCGGGGAAAAGGGCGCAGACAAGTTTGCCGGCAAGCGGCGCTTAGAACGGCTGCGCTACGCGCAAGCTCTCATGCGCGGCGGCCGGTGACGGCGCAAGGAATAACGAATTGCGACAGACGCGGCGACCTCCGCCGGCTGTCCTGACGCCGTGCGCTTTGCCTTGCGTCAGCCAGCGATAGATACTTGCGCTCCTGACCTGCGCGAGCGCCCCGGCCTGGCGCACGGTCAATAATTCGCCCGGCCGTTGACACACGGGGCAGGACGCGGGCTGCACCTGCCGCACGATCCGCTCCCGCTCGAACGCGAACACCTCGACTCGTCTCTTTGTGATAACTGGCATGAGGGCTATAATCCGCCGCGCCGGCTCCGCTACTGGGGTAATCTTCAGAACGATGCGGACGCTACGCGCAGACCCGCCGGGAAGTCCTAAAGAAAATGCGAAATAAAACGGAAATAAATCTTGGGACGGATAAACGCTGATGGCGGCGCAGGTTGGCAAGAAATATTGGCTGGGCGATTGCTGGCTAGAGCCGGACACGCGGCTGCTCACGCGCGGCGACCAAGCCATCCGTCTCGCCAACCTCCCCTTTCAAGTCTTGCTCTTCCTCATCGAGCATCGCGACCGGCTAGTCAGCCGCACCGAACTGCTCGAAGTCTTCTGGCAGGGCAGCGACGTGTACGACGCGACCCTGACGCAGTGCGTCGGCACAATCCGCCGTGCGCTGGCCGACCACAAGGACAACCCGCGCTTCATCGAGACGCGCTGGGCGGGCGGCTACCGCTACATCGGCCCCGTCGAAGAACAGTTGGTGCAACTCGCCCCGTCGGTCGTTGAGATCGAACGGACGCGCGGCGTGCAGTTCATCGTCGAAGAAGAGATTCATGACAGTCAGCCAGAGGCCGGGCCGGCGGCGTCTATACACACACCTGCCCCGGCGCGCCCCGCGCCGCGCACGAAGCGCAACCGGCGTGCGCTCGTCTTACTGAGCGTGGGCGTGCTGCTTTGCGTCCTGACCGGCGTCGTGCTGTTGAGTCTGCGTGCGCGTGGGCGTGCGGGCGACAGCCGGCCCGTACAGGTGTCGGCACTGGCACAACTCGATTCGATTGCCGTGCTGCCGCTCAAGAACTTGACGGGCGATCCGGCGCAGGATTATTTCAGCGACGGGCTGACCGAGAGTTTCATCATGGAGCTGGCGCGGAGCAAGGGGCTGAAAGTCATCTCGCGCGGCTCGGTGTTCGCCTTCAAAGGCAAAGAGACTGATCCGCGCGAGGTGGGGCGGCGGCTCAACGTGGCGGCCCTATTAGAGGGCAGTGTGTACAAGAGCGGTGAGCGCGTGCGGGTCGAAGTCCGGCTGGTGAATACGGAAGATGGGCGCGTGTTATGGGCGAGCGACACTTATGACCGCACGTTGGGCGACATCTTTACCATTCAAGACGAGATCGCGCGTGGCGTCACTTCAGGTTTAAGGCTCAAGCTGAGTGGCGCGGGCGCGCCGGCAGCCGCCAAACGATACACGAATAATCACGAAGCCTACGAGGCGTATCTGAAAGGTCGTTACTACTGGAACAGACGGACGGCGGAAAACTTGTTGAAAGCTATCGGGCAATTTCAAATAGCGATTGACCGCGACCCGCAATATGCGTTGGCCTATGCGGGCTTGGCCGAGACCTACGCTGTGCAGGAGACTAATGGCGCAGTCCCGCCGCGGACGGCCGCGCCGAAAGCTGAAGCGAGCGCGCAGAAGGCACTAGCATTGGACGACACGCTGGCCGGCGCTTATGCGGCGCTCGGCTTAATGAAATCTTTCAGCGACTGGAACTGGCCGGAGGGCGAGCGCATGTTTCAACAGGCTCTTGCCCGCGAACCCGGCTATGCCACCGCCCATCATTGGTATGCGAACAGTTTACTGGCGCAGGGCCGCTTCGAGCAGGCAGAGGCAGAGCTAAAACGCGCGCAGGAACTAGACCCGCTCTCGCTACCGATTGCCAATAGTCTGGGCGAGACCTACTACTACGCGCGGCAAAGCGACCGCTGCATCGCGCAAGCCAAAGCGATACTCGACCTCGACCCGCAGAGTGGCTACGCGCGCAAGTTGCTCTCATGGGCCTACAGACAGAAGGGCATGTATCAGGCAGCGCAAGAGGAGCTTGGGCAGCAGGGCGGAAGCACTTACGACCGCGCCCTGATTTTTGCTGCTGCGGGGCGGCGCACAGAGGCGCGGAAGTTGATCGGCGAGGTAGAGCGATCTGCGGCGGCGACGAATAGTCCGTTCGCTATTGCGGGCTTGTACGCTGCTTTGGGGGACAAGCAGATGGCTTTCGCATGGCTTGAGAAAGCTTACAACGCACGGCAAGCCGATCTCGCCTCGCTCAAAGTTGAGCCTGCGTTTGACCCGCTACGCTCAGACCCGCGCTTTGCCGATCTCATCAGGCGTGTCGGCCTATCGGAATAAAACGGGAAGGGCGCAGGCTGAAAGCCTGATCACCTAGGCCGGTTGATCCCACTTTCATCCCGCACCCGCCTGCCTTCGTCCTGCCTCCGCACCAATGCTCACGGTTGTCCGAATCTGAGCCGATATTCGACCGAGTTCTCGAACCCGTTGACCATCGTGCGCGCGTCGGCGGGG
>JANMAD010000631.1:0-9505 GCA_031359515.1 Acidobacteriota bacterium
GGCTCCGAACGATCCGCAGCAGAATCCTTACGACGATACCGCGTGGACGTTCGGCGAAATGGGCAACGTACAGGTCGCGCGCGTGACCGATGCGAAGGTGTTGGACGTGCCGATGGAGCGCGTGCGCGGCGACGTGCGCGCCCCCGGCGGCGTCGCGGGCAGCGGCCCGGTCTTCGTCGTCAATCACAACACGGACACGGCGTTGATGACCCTGCGTTACCGTTTGAAGAACGCTTCGTTTGCGACGGCCGAAGAACCATTTGAGGCGGGCGGGCGCAAGTTCAATCGCGGCTCGTTCATCATCCGCGATGTGGCGCAAGCAGACCTTGAGCGCGCCGCGACTGAATTGGGCGTGCAAGTGCAGGCGTTGAGCGATGCGCCCATCGTCAAGACGCACGCGGTCAAAGCGCCGCGCATCGCCATCATGCACACGTGGCTCAGCACACAGGACGAAGGCTGGTGGCGCATGGCCTTCGACAAGTTGAGCATCCCCTACAGCTACATCAGCACGCAGACAGCCGCGCAGGACGGCGATCTCAACGCGAAGTACGACGTGATCTTATTCGCGCCGGTCGGGCGCGATCCGCAGTCAATCGTGTCGGGCATGCCGATGTGGGGGAACGCCTTGCCGTGGAAGACCACGCAGCAAACGCCGAACATCGGCCGCATTGATGCGACCGACGACATGCGCCCCGGCTTAGGGTTCGTTGGCTTAGAGAATCTGAAAAAGTTCGTGCGGCGCGGCGGGCTGCTCGTCACCGCGATGGACACGGCCGAGTTTGCCGTCAGTTTCAACTTCACGCCCGGCGTCTCGATTACGCGCCAGCAACGCTTGAAGGCCATCGGCAGCATCCTGCGCTCGAAGTTTGTGGACAGCACGAGTCCCATCGCTTATGGCTACGGCGACGCGCTGCCGATCTACACCTTCGACGGTCCCATCTTCAACGTGAGCAATCTCATGGGCGGGCGGGGCGGGCGCAAACCCGCCCCGCCGACGCGCGCGACGGGGCGCGGCACGACCGACGAACCGGACACGGTGCAAGGCCGCGTGCCGGTCGAAGCCCCAGCCGAAGAGACCGCCGAGCCGTGGGAAGCGTTGCCGGTCACGGACGAACAACTGCGCAACGGCATTAACGTGATTCCGCCCACGCAACGCCCGCGCGTCGTCTTGCGCTACGGCGACAACAAAGAATTGTTGATCTCCGGTCTGCTCGATGGCGGCAGCGAGATCGCGCAGCACCCGGCGGTCGTGGACGTGCCGCTGGAGCGCGGGCACATCGTCCTCTTCTCCAACAACCCCGTCTGGCGGGGCGAGACGCAGGGCAGCTACTTCCTCGTCTTCAACGCGATCCTCAACTTCGATAACTTGAACGCGGGGCGCAAACTCGACGAGAAATAGACTCTGCGCCCGATAAACGATGACGGGCGGCCACTACGGCCGCCCGTCATCGTTCTTCACGGTTTCATCGTGCAAGCGAAATAAGTTCACTTGAGGTTCTCATCAAACCATGCCAGCGCGCGTTGCATAATGTCGCGTCGGTGCTCGAACTTGCCGATGCGATGACCTTCGTTCGGATAAACCACCAGTTGCGTCTTCACGCCCAACGTTTTCAGCGCGTGCCAGAATTCGTAAGACTGCGGCGCGGGCACTTCGATGTCGCGGTCGCCGACTAACACGAGCGTCGGCGTCTTCACCTGCTTGATGAACGTGATCGCCGAACTGCGCGCATAGACGGCCGGGTCGTCATAGACGGACGCACCGAAGTACGGAATCATCCATTGGTCGATCCCGTTCTCGCCATAATAGCTTTGCCAGTTAGACAAACCTGCGCCGGCCACGGCCGCGTGGAAGCGGTTCGTTTGCGTCACCGCCCACATCGTCATGAAGCCGCCATAGCTCCAGCCGGTGAGGCCGAGCCGCGCATTATCAACCGGCAACGTCTTCACGATCTCGTCCACGCCGCGCATGATGTCGCGGAGATCGCCGTAGCCGAAATCTTTGACGTTCGCGGCCGTGAATGCTTCACCTTGCCCGTAGCTGCCGCGCGGGTTGGGGAAGAAGACGAAGTAACCTTCATGCGACATGATCGTGTGATCAAAGAACGTGGTCGGCCACGTCGAGCGGCGGGCCGACGCCGGCCCGCCATGCACGGACACGATCAGGGGATAATTATGTTTGGGATCATAATTGCGCGGATAGACCAACCAGCCTTGCACGTTCAACTCATCGCTCCGCCACTGGATGCTCTTGGCTTCACCCCATAGCGGCTGAACTTGATCATTCGCGTGCGTTAGTTGCTGCCACGCGCCCGTTGCACCGGCCCACACTTCCGGCGGATGTTGAAATGATTGGCGAATCGCCGCCGCCGTCTTGCCATCACGCGCGATTGAGATGCCGAAGTTGCCGTCGTCACCCGCGATAGATTCCGCGCCGCGCCAGACTTCCGCGACGTGGCCGGCCGGATCAACCGTTGCGATGCCGCTCTCGCCCGCGATGTTCTCGACAAAGAGCAGCCCGTTTGCCGCAGGCAACCACGTGAGCCACGCCGGTGATGCTTTGAGTTGCGGCGTGAGGTCGCGCGCTACGCCGCCGGTCGCAGGCACTAAATAAATGTCGCCGCCGGTCACGCCTTCATCGCTCATCAGCCCGCCGATGAACGCGATGGTTTTGCCGTCGGGCGACCAGCGCGGCGCGGCGAGTTGTAAGCCCTGCAATGCGCCGGTTGGTTTGTAGATTGATTTGGTCGCGCCGGTCGCGGCGTCGGTCGTGTAGAGTTCGGCGATGTACCAATTGTTATCGCCCGAACCCGGCGCGGCCGTCGAGATGAATTGTTTGCTGTCGGGCGACCAATCGTAATCGTGTATGTAGAGGTCTGCGGGTGAGACTTGTTTGACCTGACCCGAAGCGGCATCAATCGTCGTCAAACGCTGTTCGTAAAACTTCTCTTCGACCACGCCGGCATCGGGCGTCGCCGGTTGCAACGGGCCGGCGGCGCGCGGCGCATTCTCGGTAAACAGCAGCGCAATCGTTTTGCCGTCCGGCGACCATTTCGGTGTCGCCAGAAAGCCGGTGAGATTCGTCAAACGCTTTGCCGCGCCGCCCGTCGCCGGAGCCACATAAAGTTGCAACTGACCGGCTTGCGGTTGGTCGGAGAGAAACGCGAGCCGGTTGCTATCGGGCGACCACGCGATACCGTGCTCATCGTAAGCGGCCGTGCCGTCGCCGGCCGTAATGCGCTGCGGGCGTGCATTCGGCACACTCAAGTCTTTAACATAGATGGCTGTGCCCGCGTCCGCGCCACCGTTCTTGCCGGGCACAGTTTCAATCCACGCGACGCGCTGGCCGTCCGGCGAAATCGCCGCGCCGCCAAAAGTCCGCACCGCCGACAGCATATTGAGCATGTCATCAATTGACGACTTGCGCGGCTGCGCCGCCAACGAAGTTGCGAGCAACAGACTTGAGAACAACGCACACAAAATTTGATTTCGTTTCCGCATCAACATCTCCCCTCAGCGACCGGCAAAGTCATATCAATTTGCCGCACAAAATAAAGAACAGAAACAGCCAACCACGAAAGCACACGAACCAAAACAGACGAATGTTCGTGTCGGCTCATGTAATTTCGTGGCGAAGCTCTGCCTCTCCTTTGATCGCACTTCGATATTATCTGAGCTGACTCAACTTGGCTGCCAGAACATCGGCATCGCCGGTTTAAGACTGCGCTCGGCCGCGACCGCCACGAATCCCATCGTGTAACGCGCGTTGATCTCCAGTAGCGGATGTAGCCCGCGCGTGTGTTCAAGCGCATCTATGCCGACCGGCCCACAATACCCTGCGGCGAATAAACGCGCGCTGACCGTGGCGGCGATGTTCTCCAGTTCGGTCATACGCTGTGGCGTGGGCGGGCGACCGAGTATGTAACCCTTGCCTGTGCCCGCGCCATTGGTTTGTAAGTCGCTGATGCCGTGCAACTCGTAAGTGCCGGCGGGCGAAATTTCCAACACGATACCGTACTCGCGCACTACTTCCAACCACGGCTGAAAGATGAGCCGCTCACCTTTCGTCAGTCGCCGCGTACACCACGTCGCTTGCGGCCTCGCTAAGGTCGGGCCGCGGCCCAGCACACGGTCGCGCGCCGCAAACCCAAACGGACTTTTGATCACCCATTTGTCATCAGCGCGCGGGCAAGCGCGGGCAACCGCATCCCGTAGCTCTGCAATGGTAGCGGCGACTGCTGCGCCCGTTTGTGCCCAGCCCAGTTCGACTTCGAGCGCGTGACTCCAGAGCTTTGAGTTAACGCGCGCGACTGTAGCGAAAGAGACTGGGGGCGAGACGATTGCGCCGACTTGCGCGCCGGCCGCCACCGCGCCCGGCGTCCAGCCCCAGGGCGTGAAGAGATGCGTGGGCAGTCGGGTGGCAGATTGTGGAGAGACCAACGCTACTTCGCGTTGGCGCGCCTCGCGTTGCAACTCAGCAGACCACGGCTCGCGCAGCAACAACGCGTCGCCCGCCCGTGCCAGCCATAACAAGTGAGGCGCAAGGCGGCGGTTGAGCGCGTCGTAGTTGGGGCGACGGCGATACGTGCCGATTGGCTGCGCCAACTCAAGCTCGAAATCGGCATTCATGTGCCACAGTCTTGCGCTCATGTACGAATGAAACGTCGCGCTTAATGTTCTTCGTAGCGCTCGCGATACGCCGCCACCGCTTCAATCGCTCCTTCGTGCATCCGCTCCGGGCGGACGAAGAGCCAGTGCTGATCGAATTCATCGTCGCCGAGCGCGGTTTCCGCGGCGCGCTCTTTACTCTTCAACCACTGTTCGGCCCATTGCCTCAGTTCGTGATCCCGATTGAGCGCGGTACGCGCCTCGTGCATGCTAATTGGTTTGCTCAAAATTTTTCTGTCCACCTTTCTTGATCGTTGTGTCCGCGCTGGCGCTAACGGTGCAAAGGCTATTAAAGTGCAAGCAAGCTCTAACAGTAAAGCGTGCGAAGATGGACATGAGACCAAACGTCGTCCCGGCCAGCGCGGCACGGCGGCTGCTAATGAACGCGCAAGGACTGCTGGCCGACCCAAGTCGCGCGGCCACGCCGGCTGTGCTGCAACAGCTAATCGAGCAGATGGGCTTCGTCCAACTCGATTCGATCAATGTCGTCGAACGCGCGCATCATCTGACGCTCGCCAGCCGGCTCGATCACTATCAGCCCGCGCACTTCGCTCGATTATTAGAACAAGATCATAGCCTCTTCGAGCATTGGACGCATGATGCTTCGGCGATCCCGACAAAGTGGTTCGCCCAATGGCAACCGCGCTTCGTGCAAGAACGTACGCGTATCATGGCGCGACCGTGGTGGCGGGAACGCATGGGCGCGCGGCCCAGTAAGATCATCAGACACGTGCGCGAGCGCATCACGCAGGAAGGGCCGCTGCGCTCGCAGGATTTCGAGCATGACCGGCGCGGCGAGTCTGCCGCGTGGTGGGGCTGGAAGCCGCAGAAAGCGGCGCTCGAATTTTTATGGTCAGCGGGCGAATTGATGGTCGCGCGTCGCGAGAATTTTCAGAAGGTGTATGACCTGACCGAGCGGGTCTTGCCGGCGCAGAGCCAGTTGCCGCCGCCGACCGAACGCGCGCACGTTGATTGGGCTTGCCGCACCGCGTGCGAGCGACTGGTCGTTGCGACCCCGAAGGAGATCGCAGAGTTCTGGCAAGCCATCAGCATTGCGCAAGCAAAGGCGTGGTGCGCGGCCGCGGCGCAGGCCGGGCAGATCACACCGGTGTTGGTGGAGACCAGCGATGGCACGCCCGCGCGCCCCGGCTTCGCGCTGCCCGATTGGACGCGCAGGTTAAGCGCGTTGCCTGAGCCACCGGCGCGCATGCGTCTGCTCAGTCCGTTCGATCCGGTGCTGCGTGATCGCGCCCGTGCCCGCCGGCTGTTCAATTTCGATTACCGCTTCGAGGCCTTCGTGCCTGAGCCGCAACGGCAATTCGGTTACTATGTCTTACCCCTGCTGGAAGGTGATCGGCTGGTGGGCCGGCTCGATCCGAAATTCCATCGCCGGGACAGTCGCCTGCATATTCAGCAACTCTATTGGGAGTCAGGCATACGCGTCACGCAGGCACGGCGCAAGCAACTAGAAAAGGCGGTCGGGCGGTTGGCGCAGTTTATCGGCGCACGCGAAATCGCATGGCCGAGTAATGATTCAATTTGCAGTGCGAGGTGACGAGAGTTGCGGTTTACCACAGAGGCACAGAGGGCACAGAGGGGGCACAGAGGACAGAACAAAAATCAAGCCTCCGTGCTATCTCTGTGCCCTCTGTGCCTGCGGTGGTGAGTTGCCCGTCGCTTGATCTCAAGAGGGTTCAGCCAAAACGCTAATGAGTAGAAACACACATGCACTCGTGCATCTCGTGCGCGAGCCGCTTCAGCGCACCGCCGTCGCGCCACCGCTCTTGTTGCTTTTGCACGGCATCGGCAGCAACGAGGCCGATCTGTTCGGTCTCGCGTCTTACCTCGACGAACGTTTTCTGATCGTGAGCGCACGCGCGCCGGTCGTCATGGGGCCGGGCGCGTACGGCTGGTTCAACATCGAGTTCACGTCGCAAGGGATGACAGCGGACATCGCACAGGCGCAGCGGAGTCTGGCGTTGCTGCCGGGCTTTATCACCGAGTTGATCGAGAGCTATGAGGTCAACGCCAGATGCGTCTACGTGGCCGGCTTCAGTCAGGGCGCGATGATGAGCCTGGCGCTGGCGCTCAGCCAACCGGCGCAGATCGCCGGGGTGGTGGCGATGAGCGGACGTTTTCCGGCGCAGGTGTTGGCCGCCGGTGCATTGGATGAGCAAGCGCTAACGGGGCTGCCGATACTTGTCACGCATGGCCTCTACGACACGGTGTTGCCTATCGAGTCGGGCCGTGCCATCCGGCAGCAACTCGCGACGTTGCCGGTCGTCTGCGCATACCACGAGTACCCGATGGGGCACGAGATAAATCTCGACTGCCTGCGCGATGTGGCTGCGTGGCTCAGCCGCGCACTCGATGAACGTTGTGGTGTTGCACCTGTATAGTTGACGACGAAATCGGCGTGCTGTGTGCTTCAACGCGCGCCGGGCCACGGGCCCGATGACTTGTCCGGTAGTTCCTGCGCGGTAGTTTCTTCTTTGTAGATGCGGAAGCCGCGCGCTTGATAGCCCGCCAGCGCCGCCGGACTGTCGAGCGTGCAGGTGTGCAGCCACACGCGCCGCGCCCCCAGCGCCCACGCGCGCTCGACGGCCCGCGTCAACAGCCACCCGCCGATGCCGCGCCCGACGAACTGCGGCAGCAAGCCGAAGTAAGCTAACTCCACATCGCCGCCCGTCTGGCACTCAAGCTCGAAATAGCCGGCCGGCGTGCCGCTGAGGTACGCCACCCACGTCTCCAACTCGGGCCGGTGCAGATACGCAAACCATTGCTCGTAAGTCCAGCCGAGCCGATCAACCCAGTGCCAGTCGCCACCCACCGCCGTGTAGAGGAAACGGTTCAGCTCCGGCGCGGGGATGCGCGCTTGCCGAATTTCTAACTCCGCGACGACCGCGCGCGAAGCTCGCAACTCGGCGGGCGCATTCATCTCAAGATAGTAGGTTGTGACTTGCTGCTTCATCGTCGCTGCTCCGCGCCGGGGTGATAAGCGCGCTCAAGGTGCGCCTTGATCTCTGCGCGGGTGAACCATGCGGGCTTGAACTGCATGCGTGCGTAGAGCGGCGCTTGATCGAAGTAGTGCGGCGAGCGCGGGTCGGCGCTCTGGCCGAAGGTGACGATTGAGCGCGCACGCAGCTGCGGCCCGAACTCGACGACGCTTACATACGTGTTGCCGCTCGTGCCATAGCGCCGCTTGAGTCCCTGCACGGACGGCGCACCGAAGGTAAAGATGTTGCCGAGCGCGCCGGGCCCGCCCGCGACGGGCAAACTCGGCAGTGCATCGCTGAACGGCTCTTGCCCGCTCGTGTGCGTGCGCTCCAGCCGGTTGACCTCGCCCCACGCGACGCGCCACGTGCCCCAATCGCGTTCGAGTTCGCCCAACGCCTGTTCAAGCGCGCGGACGGCCGGATAGGCGTCTTCATCTTTCTTGAAATTGCGATTGTTATAGATGTTGAGCCAATAACTCAGCAGCGTCATCGCCTGCGATTCAAGCGTGCCGATGCGATTCCATTGTTGCAACTCGGCAATGGCGTCATTGAGTTTCGCGGCGCGCTTCGGCTGCGTCGTTTTCAGTCGCACCCACTCGCCCACGAGCTGCGTGATGAATGTGTCCGCCTCGACTTCAGTGGTGTCGGCGGCGGCGCGGGCCCACTCGTCAAAGGTGAACTTGTTGGGGCCGGCGAGTATGCGGCGCGAGTTGCGTGCGCGTGGCGTGTCCTGTTCGGGGGCCATGTAGGCGGGGAAGTTTTCTTTCTGCGGGTTGCCGGTCGCGGTGGTGAGGAACGGAGTCGAGTTGCAGTTCTGTAACCAGCCGGTCGGCGGATTGGTGAGTTGCGGCAGTTCGCTCATCGTGTGATAACCCTGCCATTCTGTTTCGGGGTCGCTGCCGGCTACGGGTTTCGTCCAATCGAACTTGGCATTGCGCCGCGGGATGGCATTGCCGTGCAGGAAAAAGATGTTGCCCGCGCGGTCGGCATAGATCGTGTTCGAGCCGGTGAGTGAGACACGCGCCAACGCGGCCTTGAACTCGGCGAGCGTGCGCGCACAACTCATCGCGTAACGCTGCTCGAACCCGCCGTTGTCGCCGAGGCGCGCGAGCTTGAGCGTCAACGCCTTGCCGTCGCGCACGGCGAGGACGGGGCCGTGATGCGTCTTGCGGAAACTGAAAGCTCGCGTCTCCATGCCCTGATCAGTTAGCACCTTGATTTCCGCGCGCCATTCGGTCGCGGTGCGTTGGCCCGGACCGTAACGGTAGGCAAGCGGGTGTTGCGGATCGTCGAAGTCTTCAGCGTACACGTCGGCGATGTCGGCGTAGTTGTTGGTGTGACTCCAACCTAGCTGCTCATTGTGCCCGGAGCGTATGTAGGGCGTGCCAAGGATGGCGAAGCCCGCGACGTTCCACCCGGCGGCGCTGTGCAGGTGCGCCTCGTAACGCTGCCCGCCACCGAAGAAACCGACGTGCGGGTTGATGAGCAACAGCGCGTGGCCACTCGCGCTCTTCGCGGGCGCGACCGCCCACATGTTCGAGCCTTCATCGAGCGCAAACTCGCTGGCAGCGTCGCTGCTGCGCATATCAGCCGCCGCGTGTTTGTTTGCGCCGCGCTCAAGTTTGCGGCGCACCTCAGTAATCGCGGTGCGCAGTTCTTCGGGCTTCAGGCCCGCGTTGGTCAGCAGCCCTGTGCCGCCGACGCCGGCAAAGACGTACCACGGCTCGAAGTGCGTGATGAGGCGCGGCTTGATCTGCGGGTTGCGCGCGAGGAAGAAGTTGAGACCGGCGGCGTAGGCAGCGCACAACGCGCGTATGCGCGGCTCCGCATGCTGATAATGCGCG
>JANMAD010000637.1:0-1896 GCA_031359515.1 Acidobacteriota bacterium
GGCTCGGAGATTTTCCTCGAAGGCAGGTTCAGGCCCGAAGAGTGGACTGACCGCGAGGGGCGACCGCGCATGACGTTCGGCATTCAGGTCGCGAATTTCAACTTCACGGGCGGCTCGAATCGCAACAACCAGCGCGCCCATCTGCCGGCGCCGCCCCCTCAGGGGAGCAGCGCGGGTGAAGCTGATGATCTCGGCCTTGAGGACGACGACCAGATTCCGTTTTGACGGAGTGCTTGCGTTGAAGCGATGCGAAAACGCCGGAGACCTGAACAGCAATTCAAGTCTCCGGCGTCTCGCCTTTTCCTACGATCACATTCGCCGGTTTAAGTCGCACCGATTGTTGTCGAGGCACTAGCAGCGGGCGCTCGCAAAGAGCCGCCGGTAGTCCCACGCTCTCCCGTTTGGCGCTCCCTTTTACGCTGCTCGCTCTGCCACCGCTCGAAGCCAGCGTCTGCCGCAAACAACATCTCTAACCCGGCGCTGACAATCGCCCCTTCGTCCGGTTCTTCGCCCTCCATTTCCTTCACGAACGCTTTGTAGTCGCCGAGCCGCGCGAAGATGACGGCCTCAACTTTAGCGTCCTTGAGCGACTCGAACTTGCCGCGTTTGGCACTCACCAGCGGGACGCTCTCCGGCATCTCCGCCTTGCCCGCTCGCTTAGCCTTAGCTTCATCTCTCGCCATAGTTTGCTGTCACTCCGTTCTCGAATTTTCGTCTCCAGTTAGGTACGCGCAGGCACTCAAATCCGAACCGTTCTGCCGAATCGGTCGGGCTGTCGAAACGGATTCTGGCTATGCTCCGTTCGCGCACAAATCAATCGCTGTGCCAACTGCCTAACCGACTAAAGTGAACATCGGACTTGCCCTCTTTCATTCAGCTCTGAACCACACTTCCGCATTTTTCTTTTACGTGCTTATCAGCGTAACCCGCGAATTTTATCAGGACTGTAGGGCGATGTTCTTAACATTACCTTTCAGGAGATAGCCACATGCTCTACACCGAAGGAATGCTCGCAGCCGAAGACCGCACGCTCCGCCGAATCGCGCGCACGACCGTCAACTGTGCGCTCCGCTCAGTCGAGGCTAAGACCTCCCGTCTCGTTGATGCGCTCGTCGAGCAACTGACCGCGCAAACGATGAGCAACTGTACCGCCGACCAACTGCTGCGACTCGTGCTCGCACACCCGCATGTCGCAACCGAAACGGCTACGATAGAGCGATACTCCGACGCTTTTCCCGAGTTGCAGGACGCCGTTGCTCGCGCCCGCGCACGCCTCGAAGAAACAACGCGCCTAAGGCTTGAATGCGCCTGCGCACCCTTCGAGCTTCAGCGCCGTTTTCGCTTCGTTAGGGTTCGGCATTGCCTCTGATGCCGGACTCTTATTAGGGCCTTGAGACCCCCATTATCACGGCCCACAGGTAAGCGCGCTCATCCGTTAACAGATAAGAGCTAACGCCTGTAAATGTCGCCTTTCCGAAAGGCAAAACGATAACGTAACCGCCCGCCCGCGTTACGAATTTCCTCAACCCATTTCGGCACACCACTTGCCCGTTAACACGCGCGCCGCTTCGACGCTGTTAGGTTTACAGATAAGGAGTTTCTATCTTGAGCAGAAATAAAGGAAAGAAAGCAGATCGCGTGTCACCTCCGCCGGCGGGGACGAGGCACAAGCGCAGGAATTTTACCGCGGAGGTTTACGGGGCGCGACTCCCTTTCGAGGACGCGCGCATCGTTGACGATTACGCCAAAGCCAACAACCTCGACCGCTCGGAGGTGGTTCGGCAGGGCTTGCATCACTTCGCCCTCCGGCAGCAGATGCGTTACCACAAGAAAGACCCCCTGCGTGAATCGCTTGAGCAGGTCGTGGCCGAACAGATCGCGCCCGTCCGCGAGCGC
>JANMAD010000648.1:0-3090 GCA_031359515.1 Acidobacteriota bacterium
CCGCAGGGGCCGTTCACCGATTCGGGCCGGCCGCTACAGTGCGGCCCGTCGTTTATCAACATAGACCCGATGCAGTTCGACGATCCGCAGACCGGCAAGCGGCTGCTCTACTGGGGGTCGGGCTTTCAGGCGCTCAAGGTGCAGGAGCTTGCGCCCGACCGCATCAGCTTCATGCCCGGCAGCCGGCCCATCGAGTTGATCGCGCCGCACAAGACCGAAGACCTGAGCGACTATCAACGTCTCGTCGAAGGCGCATGGGTCGTCTATCGCAACGGCTACTACTACATCTTTTATTCCGGTGATAACTGCTGCGGCGGCAAAGCGCACTACGCGGTCATGGTCGCGCGCTCACGCAACGCATTGGGGCCGTTCGAGACGCTGGCGCAAGTCAAGAGCCAGCCCAGCAGCGCGATTCTCGTGCGCAACGCGGAGTGGCTTGCGCCCGGTCATAATTCCATCGTCACGGACGCAGACGGGCAGGACTGGATTTTCTATCACGCCATCAACGTCAATAATCGTTGGCTTAAAGACGAGATCAGCGGCGACCGGCACGACCTGCGCGTGCTGTTAATGGATCGCATCAGTTATCGGGATGGTTGGCCTTGGATCGTGAGCAGCAGTCCGTCTGACACGCCGCAGCCTGCGCCCAAAACACGCTAACGGCGCGCGGTCATTAGTCCGCTTTGAGTGAACATGCAGTTATTCGGTGACAAGCTGACAGTGCGCGGGGCGAGTCGGCGCGCGTGCGCCACGCTCACGCTGTTGCTTTCCTTATGTACGCTCGCGGCGGCGCAAGACAACAAACTCGCACGCGGTTGGCAGTTCCTCGCCGATCAGGCGGGCACGCTCAAGGTCTCCGACCTCGCGGGCGCGCAGGGCTGGCGCGACGTGCGTGTCGGGCTTTCGTGGAACGCGCAGTTTGCAGACCTGCGCGATTACATGGGCGTCGCGTGGTATCGCACGACGCTGGCCGCGCCGGACTTGTCAGACGGCCAATGCGCGCTCCTGCACTTCGGCGCGGTGGATTACTACAGCGAAGTCTTCGTCAACGGCAAACCCGTCGGCACGCACGAAGGCGGCTACACGCCTTTTACCCTCGACATCACCGATGCGCTGCACGCAGGCGCAAATGAACTCGCCGTGCGCGTCATCGATCCGCCGATGGATGAGCAAGAGAATCGGGCGCGCTTTCCCTCAATGCTTTACAACGAAATCCCGCACGGCAAACAGAACTGGTACGTCCAGACCGGCGGCATCTGGCAACCCGTGACGCTTGAAGTGCGCCCGAGTCTGTATATCGAGCGCATACACGTGACGCCGCAAACAAACGGCGAGGTGAGTATTGAGGTTGCTCTGGCCGGGCAAGGATTCAAAGACCCTAATCCGCTTGACGTGGTTGTGAGAGACGCAAGCGGGCGCGTCGAGTTTAAGACCGGCGGCGGGGGCTTGACGGTATCGCCGCGCACTTTCGCGGGCCGCGTGCGTGCGCCGCAGCTTTGGAGTCCAGCCAACCCCGCGCTCTATTCCGTCGAGGTGAAGCTTAACGACAACGATATCGTGACGGAGCGATTCGGTTTCCGCACGTTCGAGGCGCGCGATGGGAAGTTTTATCTGAACGGCGCGCCGTTCTACATGGTGGGCGCGCTCGATCAGGATTTTTATCCGGAGACGATCTACACGCCGCCGGCAAAAGAATATGTGCGCGCACAAATGTTGCAGGCCAAGCGCATGGGCTTGAACCTGCTGCGCTGCCACATCAAGGTCTGCGACCCGACCTATCTCGCGGCGGCGGACGAGGTCGGCCTGCTCGTCTGGTACGAGATACCTTCGTGGAACGACTTCAATCACTTCACGCCGAAGGCAGCCGAGCGCGGCGAGACAATCTTTCGCGAGATGGTCGCGCGCGACTGGAATCACCCCGCCATCGTCATTCAATCAATCATCAACGAAGGCTGGGGCGCGAGTCTCGCGCAAGCGGCCGAGAGCCGGCGTTGGCTGCGGGCCGAATTCGACCACGCGAAGCAGTTGACCGCGCCGTTGGGCCGGCTCATCGTGGACAACAGCGCGTGCTGCGACAACTTTCATCTGAAGACCGACATTGCAGACAATCATCGCTACAACTCGATCCCTGATGAGTACCAACCCTTCGACAAGTGGGTGGCGGACTTCGCCGCGCGCCCCAAGTGGAACTTCAGCCCGCACGGCGACGCCGAGCCGACGGGGCGCGAGCCGCTCGTCGTCTCGGAGTTCGGCAACTGGGGCTTGCCGCGTCTGCCGAAAGAGTTGCCGTGGTGGTTCGCGCGCGACTTCGGCGGCCGGCCCGTCACGCGCCCCGCCGGCCTCTTTGAACGCTTCAAGGCATACAAACTCGACACCATCTTCCGCGACTACGACGCGCTCGCCATAGCGACCCAATGGCATCAGTTCGTCTCGCTCAAACACGAGCTTGAAGAGATACGCCGCTACCCGGCGATTCAGGGCTACGTCATCACCGAGTTCACCGACATCAACTGGGAAGCCAACGGGCTGCTGAGCATGTGGCGCGAGCCAAAAGCCTACGCGGTTGAGTTGGCGAAGATTCAGCAACCCGACCTCGTTATCGCGCGCACGGACAAGCATAACTACACGAGCGGTGAGCCGATGCAGTTCGAGGTCTTGCTCTCGCACTACAGCCCGCGCGACCTGCGCGGCGCGACGCTCCTCTATCGCACAGAGAGAGGGCGACGCCTCGGCACGCAGTCGTTTGCCCCGCCGGCCGCGCCCGCGAGCGTCACCGCCATCGCCCGTCGCGCGTGGCCTGCGGCGCAGGTTACGCGCCCTGAACGGCAACGCATTCGGGTCGAAGTCCACGACCGCGCGGGCCGCGTCGTTGCCGAGAACAGCGCGGAGGTCTTCGTCTATCCGCCGCCGAAGGCAGCCATGCAGACCGGGCTGAGTTTTCACAATCCGAAACATGCGCTCAATCTCAAAGCGGAACAGTTGACCGCCGCCGGTTACGCGATCCTGAGCCCCAACGCCGATCTCGCGCTGTTCAACCGGCCGACGCTCGTGATCGCCGGCGCGCTTGATGAAAAAGTAGAACGTCATCTA
>JANMAD010000652.1:0-5102 GCA_031359515.1 Acidobacteriota bacterium
CGCAGCCCGACCTATCGCCGGCTGAAGCGCGAGTTGACCGATAAAGAACGCGAGGAAGTGGGTGCGTTCCGCTGGACGAAGTTCGTGCGCGAGGCGTGGGCGACAACGCTCGCTGCGGCCCAAGCGCTCGGCGCAACGCGCATGCTGTTTCAATGCCCCGCGAGTTTCACGCCGACCACCGCGCATGTCGGCAACCTGCGCAAGTTCTTTACGAAGATCAAACGTCCGCCCGGTCTCGTCTGCATATGGGAGCCGCGCGGCGACTGGCCACGCGAGTTGTTGGTCGAGTTATGCCGCGAGCTTGCGCTCGTCCACGTCGTTGACCCGTTTGCGGCGCGCACAGTCACGCCGGAGCAGTGTTATTTCCGACTGCACGGGCGCGGCGGTTGGCGCTATCAGTATGAGGACGAAGAGTTGTTAGAGTTGCTAGAGATGCTGCCCGATGCGGGCACGTCTTACGTCATGTTTAATAACGTGCGCATGCGTGAGGACGCGGCGCGCTTTCAAGTTTTAGCACAAGAGGGATAAGCGAAGAGATGGACGCAGAGTTGCAAGACAGGGTCGCGCTCGTGACGGGCGCAAGCTCAGGAATCGGGCGGGCGACGGCGTTGAGCTTCGCGGCGGCGGGTGCGCGGGTCGCGCTTGTCGGGCGCAGGCGCGAAGCATTAGCGGAAGTTGCGCGCGAGATTACAGCGCAAGGGCGTGAGGCGCTCGTCGTGCCGGCGGATGTAATGGTCGAAGTGGAGGCCGAGCGCGCGGTGGCAGAGACGGTCGAACGCTTCGGCGGTCTCGATGTGCTAGTGAACGCCGCCGGCATCATCAGCAACGGCACGGTCGAGACAACCGCGCTCGCGGCGTGGGACGAGATGATGAATGTGAACTTGCGCGCGGTCTTTTATCTCATGCAGCTTGCCGTGCCGCACTTGAAGCGGCGACCGGGCAACATCGTCAACGTGTCGAGCGTGACGGGCTTGCGCGCTTTCCCCGGCGTGCTTGCTTATTGCGTCTCAAAGGCGGGCGTGGATCAACTGACACGCTGCGCCGCTTTGGAGCTTGCCGCGCAAGGCATCCGTGTCAATGCCGTCAACCCCGGCGTCGTCCGCACCGAGATACACAAGCGCGGCGGCATGCCCGCAGACAACTACGCAGCCTTTCTCGAACATTCACGCACCACGCACCCAATCGGCCGCGTCGGCACGCCCGCAGAGGTCGCCGACCTGATCCTCTTTCTGGCGTCAGACCGAGCCACTTGGATCACGGGCGCAACTTATTCGATTGATGGCGGCCGCGCGCAAACCTGCGCACGTTAATGCCCGGCAGCAACCACGTCGCGCTACCAACTCATCAAACGTGCAGCTAGGCTGACCTCTATTGATTAAATAGGCGGGGCTTAAGGCTCAGTGATTAGCATTACCGCGTGCGTTATTGCTATTGGCCTGATTTGTATTGCGGTTGGTTTGGTTGTTGTTCTGCGTGCGCAACTTCGCTCGTTGCTTCTCGAATTCCTTGCGCGCGTTCTCGACCCGCTCGTTGCCAGACTTGGCGCGTTCTAAGGCTTCGCTGGCGCGGAAGAAATCCGGATCGAGGTCAAGCGCATGTTGATATGCGCCCATCGCCTCTTTGTAGCGAGCGAGCTTGGTGTAGGCATCGCCGAGGTTGTAGTAGGTTTCGCTGTCCGGGTCTTGCAGTTTCAGCGCGTGCTTGTAAGCATCCACGGCTTTTTGATACGCGCCGGTTTGGTAGAAGGCTTCGGCGAGATGGAGTTGCGCGTCGGCGTTCTTCGCATCAGCTTTAACAGTGCGCTGATAAAGCTTGACCGACTTGTCGTAAGCCGCGTCCGATTCCTTCTTCTGTCCGAGCACGTGATAGACCAAACCGAGTTTCAAATAAGCTTCGGCGTATTCGGGGTCTAACTTAAGAGCTTCTTTGTAAGCTGTCACTGCCTGCTCGTCCTGATCTTTGCGATAGAACTCATTGCCCATCGTGACGTAGCCGGCGGCGTCCTTTGCTTGCGGTATTTGCGGGTTGTCCGGCGCAGCCTCAGTTGGTAGGTTCGCGGGCGTGGGCGACGATGAGACCTGTGCGGTTGGGTCGGTGCGCGATGAACAACTTGCGAGACCGCAGAGTAGGCAAAATAATGCGACGGCTATCAGAGTAGCTTTCATGTTGCTGCCAGTTAGAAAGGGAATCGGGCACATCGGGCCGCCCTGTTCTATGCGAAACGAAACGCGGAGTCAATCGCACAGGGTAGGAAAACGGATAGACAAAAAGGCACTTGGGGTGACCGGCTCCCCCAAGCCTGCCACCCCGCGTGTCCGTCCAGTTGCCGTAAAAGGATGAACAGAAGATACAGCCTAACGGCGCGCACTTGGTTGCAAACCTGTTGCGTTCAAATTACGAAAGCAAGACAAACGCAATAGACCGCAGGGCTGCTATTTACCCGGCGCATCCGCCGGCTTATTGATGGCGTCGTTGAGCGTGGCGGCAAACTGCGGGTTCAGATTCTTGAGCACATTGTACTGTTCTAACGCTCCCTGTTTATCGCCCTGTTGCAGATAGAGAAGGCCCAGCACGCGGCGGGCCTCAGCGTCGTCCGGCTTCAATTCGACGGCGCGGCGAAAGGCTTTGATCGCCTCGGCCGGTTGATTCAGCCGGCTGAGCGTGTTGCCGTAGTTGAACCACGCATCGCTGTCTTTGTCGTTATACTTGGCCGCGTTGCGGTAGGCATCAACCGCCAACTTGGGCTGGTTCGTTTGATCGTATGCATTGCCGAGACTGAAATATGCCTCCGCGTAATCGGGTTTCAAGCGCACGGCTTGTTGATATGCTTTAATCGCTTCCTGCGGTTGCCCACTATGCCGTTTGGCATCGCCGAGGCGAAACTGCGCCGCCGCATCCTTCGGGTTGGCCGCGACGGCCTGTTGATACATCTTCAGCCCTTCGTCCGGCCGATTCGCGCGACTGTAGTAGTCGCCGAGATGTATGTAGGCGTCCGCGTGTTTCGGGTTTATTTGTAACGCCTGTTTATAAGCGTCGAGCGCGGGCTGTTCTTGCTTTAAGGCAGCGTAGGCGTCGCCCATGTGGACGTAAGAGTCCGCGTCCTTCGCATCGATCTGGATCGCTTGCTTGAATTCGTTGATCGCTTCCTGATACTTGCCCGCCGCCACATAGACGTTGCCCATGTTGAAATGCACGTTCTCCGGTTGATCCGCCATGTCCTTCTCGAAGGCTTGCCGGACTTGCTGCAACTCTTGTTCGGAGACGGTCGGTGCGGGCGTCGCTCCGTTCACTGCGGTCTGATTGGCGTTTTGATCAGCCGGCGGCGCGCTCTGCTTACAGGTCAGTTGCAAGATTGACAGGGCCAGCACGAGCACAATTAGCTTGGAGAAATGTCTCATCTACGCACTCGCTTCCGAAAAAGGTTGCTTAGTTGGCCGATTATGAGAATAATCACCGTCCGCAGTCAAACCGAGCCGGGGCTAGGCTTTAATTCAACCTCCGCGCGTTAAGAAATTTCTCGGCACATCAGACGAAGAAAGTTGAGCACAAACATATGTCAGCGACAGAGACAGAAACAGGACAGGCGCAGTTCGGTATGATCGGCCTCGGCGTGATGGGCGAGAACTTAGCCTTGAACGTCGAAGACCACGGCTTTCCGGTGGCAGTCTGGAATCTGGAAGGCGATTGGGTGGATCGTTTCATCAACCAGCATGGCGCGGGCCATCGCTTTACCGGCACGAAGACTTTCGAGGAGTTCACCCGCGCGCTCCAACGCCCGCGCCGGATCATGATGATGATCAAGGCGGGCACGCCGGTGGACATGACCATCGAGAAGATCAAATCGTTCTTAGAACCGGGCGACATACTGATCGATGGCGGCAACTCGTGGTTCAAGGACACGCAACGACGCGAGGCTGCGTTGCGGGCGGAGAATCTAAACTTCGTCGGCATGGGCGTCTCCGGCGGCGAAGAGGGCGCGCGGCACGGCCCCAGCCTTATGCCCGGCGGCTCGACCGATGCTTGGAACGCGCTGCAACCGATCCTCGAAGCGATCTCAGCCAAGACCGACTCCGGCGCGTGCGTCACACACGTCGGGCCGGACGGCGCGGGTCACTTCGTCAAGATGGTGCATAACGGCATCGAGTACGGCGACATGCAACTCATCGCCGAAGCCTACGACATTCTCCGGCGTGCATTAGAGATGGAGGCCAGCGAATTGGCCGACATCTTCGCCGAGTGGACTCGCGGCCCGCTCGAATCATTCTTGATCGAGATCACGGCCAAAGTGTTCAGCGCCAAAGACCCGGATACGAGCAAGCCGCTCGTCGATCTGGTGCTGGACAAGGCAGGGCAGAAGGGCACGGGCAAGTGGACGGCGCAAATCGCGCTCGACCTGGGCGTCTCGATCCCGACCATCGCCGCCGCGATTGATGCGCGCGTGCTGTCCAGCATGAAGGACGAGCGCGTCAAAGCGAGCAAGAAGATCAGGGGGCCGCGCGCGAAGCGTTTTCGCGGTGACCGCAAAAAACTCATTAGCGCCGTCCACGACGCGCTCTATGCGTCGAAGATTTGCTCTTACGCGCAAGGCATGCACCTGATCAGCGTCGGCTCGAAGGAGTTCAACTGGAACGTCAATCTCAAAGAGATGGCGCGCATCTGGAAAGGCGGCTGCATTATTCGCGCCCGCTTCCTCGACACGATCATGCAGGCTTACGAGCGCAAACGCGACTTGCCGAATCTGCTGCTCGATAAAGAGTTCAACGCGCACATGCGTAAGGCGCAAGGGGCTTGGCGACGCGCCGTGATGACCGCGCAGCAACTCGGTATCCCGACGCCCGCAATGTCGGCCGCGCTCTCTTATTTCGACAGCTATCGCACCGCCGACCTGCCGCAAAACTTGACGCAGGCGCAGCGCGATTTCTTCGGCGCGCACACCTACGAGCGGACAGACCGACCCGACGCCGGCTTCGTCCACAGCGACTGGGCGAATCTAGCGACCTAAGATCATATTGTCGTCAGTAGCTGAGAGTAGCTCTTGGCGTTCTACATTGCGCCTTTGCGGCTTTGCGTGAGTCTCTATATTGCGAATAGGAGACTCACGC
>JANMAD010000655.1:0-6814 GCA_031359515.1 Acidobacteriota bacterium
AGAATTGGCTTTATGCTGGCATCTGCCCGACTCCGCCTCAGACGCTTCTCCCCTGCCGACGTGCCGCCGTTCGTCGCCTATCGTAATGATCCGCTCATCGCCCGGTATCAGAGTTGGGATACGTACAGTGAAGCAGAAGCGTTTGCGTTCATACGACAACAGCAGAGTTTGGCCGCGCCTGCGCCGGGACAATGGTTTCAATTTGCCATCGAGTTGCGTGCGACGGGCGTGCTGATCGGCGACTGCGCGCTCAAGCTTGAACCGGAAGAGTCGCGCCAGGCTGAAGTCGGCTTCACGCTCGCGCGCCCATATCACGGACAGGGCTATGCAGCCGAGGCGGTGGCGCGGCTGTTAGATTATGGCTTCATGGATTTGCGCCTGCATCGTGTAGTGGCGATCACGGATTGTGCGAATCAGGCCGCCGCCAGCTTACTCGCGCGGCTGGGGCTGCGCCGCGAAGGCCACTTCAGACAAAACATTTGGTTCAAAGGCAGTTGGGGCGACGAATATCTATACGCCCTGCTCTGCACCGAGTGGCTGGCGCGCCGCAAGCTAACATCCAGCACGTCCCTCAACATAGAGAAACAGGCAGATGAGCACAATGACTAGCGAATTGCGTAGTTGCTATCGGTGCGATTACACGACCACCGACCCGCTCGCCAAGTGCCCGCAGTGTGGGCAACGCCTGCGCACCGCGACCACTGTGCGCCGACTCGGCTGGGTGCTGGTCATCATCGGCAGCGCCCTGGTCGTCTTCATGGGTTATCTCACGTACGTGATCACGGGCATCATCGCGAGGTCGAACGAGCCGGGCGCGACGAGCCGGTTTACGGGCGGGCCGGAAATGATCTTATTCATCTACGGCATCTTCGGCTTCGTGATCCTGTTCGGCCTCGTCGCCATGGCCGGCGGCATCTGGCAGGTGAAATATGGCAAGCGCAATAAGAAGCTCGCCTACCTCATCTTCGGGCTGGGGATCATATTCCTGCTCATCGGCTGGGTAGTGCGGCTGATGCGCTAGGTAAAGATAGAAGACCCAGTAACCGGTGCGTCCGGTTGCCGGGTCTTTCTGTTGTCATTGAGCGGCCGTGCGGGCTGTTTACTTCGGAGCGGCGGCGAGACAGTCCGTGCGCGACTTCCTGGCAGCGGCCGTCGCTTCCGAACGCTCTTTACCCTTCTTGCCCTTCGCGTCCTTGCTGGCCGCTTGATAGTCTTCCTGACATTTCTTCACCGCAGCAGCATGCTCCGGGCTATGTTTGTGCCGCCCTATCTTGGCGGAGGCCGTCGTGACCCCGCAAGCTAACGCGAGCGCAAGCGCGGACGTGGTCAGAATTTTCTTCATCGCTTCGTTTCTCCTTAAATTATTTGCACCGTATGTGTCGGGGCGTGTTCTTGCGCGCCCCGACACGTCTCGCAGTGCAAACAGCACGCCACACATGTGCGCGTGCTGCTCACGCCCGATTAACTCGGATTCCTGGCAACTGTAGATATGCGGCGCAGGTTGGGGCGATGATCACTTGGGGCGGTCTGGTTTGCGCCTGCCATTTAGCCACAACAGTGCAGCCATTTCTGAATCGGTTAATGCTGCAAGCGGAGATGGCGTAGCAGGGCGGCCCTTGTGTCACGTCTGCGGCGTAGCCTCTTGCGGAAAGCGTTGCTGGAACTCTGGGGCGCGGCGGCGCAGGTGCAGCCAGTCTTGAAATATCTCCGGCGTTTGCAGCCAGACCGTGAACCAATCAGCGATCTCAGTCTTCTCCGCGCGTTTCCCTTCACTCACCGCCCGGTTGCGCGCGATCATCTGCGCCCGACGTTTGCCCTTGAGCGCCAACTCGCGCACGCGCCGGATGCCCTCTTGATCTTTTTTGCGCGCAAACTCGCGCCGCAGATTTTCTAATTGACGCAGCGACTGAGTAGCCTGCGCGAAGTCGGCAAATTTCAGCACGTTGCGAAACATCGCCTCGTATGGATCGTGTGCGCGCCAACGCGCGTCCATCTCCAATACTTCCGCATGCCGCAACTCCGCGCCCTCGTCCGCCAGCAGCCGCGCCACCTGCGCCGGACTCTCCAGCGCGCCCTTGCCATAACGCGCCCGCACCGTCGCCATGATCTCTTCCAACTCGCGCCCCCCCACCGTCTCACAATCGAGTTGCTCCCACACCTCGATCATCAACTCATGCTTCGTGCGCGCCTGCCACTCTCGTTTTGCCATCACGAGATGAAGTTTAAGGTTCAAAGTTCAAAGTTCAAAGGTGCTGGTGCACACTTGGCAGCGCGGGAACTGGGCGGTACACCTTAAACTGCAAGCTGTGAACTTTGAACTTTGAACCTTGAACCTTAAACTTATTCCCGTGCCGATAAATATTGAGACAGCGCTCGCCGCACTGCGCGAGCATTTTGGTTTTGCCGACTTTCGCGCGGGGCAGCGCGAAGTGATCGAAGCGATCTTGGCCGGGCACGACACAGTAGTCGTGATGCCGACGGGCGGTGGGAAATCGCTCTGTTATCAATTGCCCGCGCTGCTGAAAGACGGCCCGACCATCGTCGTCTCGCCGCTCATCGCCTTGATGAAGGATCAGGTGGACGCGCTGCACGCGCGCGACCTGCCCGCCACGTTCATCAACAGTTCGCTTGACTTCGAGGAACAGAAAGCGCGCATCAACGGCGTGCGGCAAGGCCGCTATAAGCTCGTCTACGTCGCGCCCGAACGCTTCCGCAGCAACTTCTTTGTCGAAACGCTCAAAAGCGTCAACGTCGCACTCTTCGCGGTGGACGAGGCGCACTGCGTCTCTACGTGGGGACACGATTTCCGCCCCGACTTTCTGCGCTTGAAGGCCGCGATTGCCGAGATCGGCCGCCCGCAAGTCGCCGCGCTGACCGCGACCGCGACGCCTTACGTGCGCGCGGACATCATCGAACAACTCGGTCTCGTCGAACCGCGCGCTTTCGTCAGCGGCTTCGACCGGCCCAATCTCTCGCTCAACGTCGTCCACACGCAGAACGAGCGCGAGAAGATCGCGCACATACGCCAACTCGCCGCCGCGAAGCCGCAAGGCTCTGGCATTATCTACACCTCGACGCGCAAGTCGGTTGAGCAGATCGTCCAACGCCTGCGCGAGGCGCGCCTGAGCGTCGTCGCGTATCACGCCGGCATGGAAGATGGCGAGCGTGTGCGTGCGCAGGAAGAGTTCATGACAGGCGCGAAGCAGATGATCGTGGCCACGAACGCTTTCGGCATGGGCATAGACAAGCCTGACATACGCTTCGTCGCGCACTATCATCTGCCCGGCTCTATCGAAGCCTACTATCAAGAGATCGGTCGTGCCGGGCGCGACGGGCTGCCCGCCTCCTGCGTGCTGCTCTTCAACTACGCTGACAAGCGCACGCAAGACTATTTCATCGAAGGCTCTTACCCACCGCCCGAAGTGATCGCCAAAGTTTACGAAGCGCTCGTCGGCACTGGCCAACAACGCATAGAGCTTTCGACCCGCGAGATCGCCACACGCGCCAGTCTGCGCAACGAGATGGCCGTGCAATCAGCGCTCATCATTCTGGAGAAGGCCGGGCACATAGAGCGCGGCGCGGCGGGCGAGCAACGCGCCAACGTGCGCCTGCTGCTGAGTCCGGCGCAAGCGCGCGAGACGATCAATGCGCGGCGCAGTGTGCGCGATAAGCACGTGCTGTCTGTTCTCTCCGATAATTATTCGCTCAACGGACGCGCGGGTGTCGAGCTTGATTTGAATGAACTGGGCGAGCGCGCTGGATTGGACACGACCGCGTTGCGCCGTTCGCTTGCGGCGCTGGCCGAAGCGGGCATCGTCGCGTATCAACCTGCGCGGCGCACACGCGGCGTCTTGCTGCGCGACGAGCGGCCCGCCCAACGTTTGAACATCAAACCGCAAGACTTAGCGCGCCGCGCCGCGCTCGAACAACGCAAACTGCGCGAGATGATCAGCTTCTGCTACGCGGATCATTGCTATCGCGCCTTCATCCTCGACTACTTCGGTGACAGCCAACACGCCGCCACCTGCGGCACGTGCGGTAACTGTCTCGCGCAAGCGCGCGGGGGCAAAATCACGCGCGCCAACGCCGCCGACGCGGATGTGTACATCCCTGACGACGTTCCAGCAAGAACTAAGACCGTGCCGCTCGCGCCACCAACGAAACTCGATCAGTTCGTGCGGCAACACGCCCCCGTTGCGCTCGATCTCGAACGCGCGCTCGACGAGCAGAGCCGTTTCCACGCGGCCCGCGCACGCGCCGAGGCAGAAGCGGAGGCGAGCGCAGGCAGCGTTGCGGTCACGCAAGCGCGCGAGTTGGCGGCAGAGGAGCGGCTGACGGTGCGCAAGATTCTCGCGTGCGCGGCCCGCATGGAGGGACGTTTCGGCAAGGGCATACTGGCCGCGACGTTGCGCGGCTCGCGGCAGGCGAAGATTCTGCAAGCCAGACTTGATCGCCTGTCCACTTACGGACTGCTCGGCAGTCTGACGCAGGACGAGACCATGCTCTACGTGGACGCGCTCGTCGCCGCCGGCTGCCTGTGCGTGACCGGCGGCACGTACCCGACCGTCGCCCTCACCGCGCTCGGCGACGAAGTGATGCGCGAGCGCGCACAGATTCAACTCGCCTTGCCAGAGCCGGCCGCACCCGCACCGCCCACGTCGCGCGCCGCTGCCCGCACAACAAGCGCAGGCGAACGCGCACACACGCCGCACGTCGGCACGGTGGATGAAACCTACGCCTTCTACAACACCGGCATGACTATCGAAGAGATCGCCACAGAGCGCGGGCTGAACGTGATGACTGTCGAGAAGCATCTAGCCGACTGCATCACGCTGGGTCGCCCCTTCGACCTCGCGCGCCACGTCTCCGCAAACGACCGCGCGCACATCGAACAAGCCATCGCGCAACTCGGCCCCGACCGCCTCAAGCCCTTACGCGATGCCCTGCCCCGCCACATCACCTACCGCATGATCCGCTTCGTCGTCGCCGACCTACAGCGCGCCGTACAAAGCAACAACACAGAGCGCGCTTAAACTTAGCGCGCACCGCAGCAACTCTAACCCACGCTCTGCGGTATAATCTTAGTTCGGTGCCTCGCTTTCATTGCAATGTTCAAAGATTTAGAGGAGCCGATCTGAGCCGTGAGCGGAACCTATTTTGAGAACACAGATGACAGCAACAACCATGCGACATTTGTTTGGGACTTCCCTTGGCATCTTTCTGCTCTTTGTAGTGCCTTGCACTGCACAACAGGATATTTCACCCAAGATTGACCAATACATCACAGCCGAGATGCGGCGACAGCAGATTCCGGGACTTTCGCTCGCTGTCGTTCGTAACGGAAAAATTGCTCTTGTCAAAAGTTACGGTTTCAGTAATGTCGAGCATCAAGTTCTGGTCAAACCTGAAACCGTCTTTCAATCTGGCTCAATCGCTAAACAGTTCACGGCGACGGCGGTGATGCTCTTAGTCGAAGAAGGCAAGCTCTCGCTCGATGACCAAATCAACAAGTATTTCGCGGACGCGCCCGAGAGCTGGAAGAATATTACTGTGCGCCAATTGCTCACACATACTTCCGGGATGGGCGATTACCCGCCCGACATGGATCTACGACGCGACTTAACGGAGGATGAGTATCTAGCTCTTATCAAATCGGTTCCGCTTGCATATCAGCCGGGCACAAAATGGGACTATAGCAATCTGGATTACGTAATATTGGGTATATTGATTCGCAAAGTAACCGGAAAGTTTTACGGCGAGTTTTTAGCTGAGCGCGTCTTTCAGCCGCTCGGCATGACGACGGCTCGCGTTATCTCGGAAGCAGACCTCGTGCCAAACCGCGCCGCTGGATACCGTCTCGTGAAAGGCGAATTGAAAAATCAAGAATGGGTTTCGCCTTCGACGAACACGACCGCCGACGGCTCGCTCTATTTCACGATTCTAGACTTAGCGAAATGGGACGCTGCTCTTTACGCCGACAAGCCGCTTAAACAATCGAGTCTCGCCCAAATGTGGACGCCCGTAAAACTGGACGACGGCACACGGAAGGACTACGGCTTCGGCTGGCACACGGGCGAAATACACAAACGCCGCGTCGTCTATCACGGCGGCGCGTGGCAGGGTTTCAAATCGTTCATCGTCCGCTTCCCCGATGACAAATTGACGATTATTTTCTTTGCCAACTTGTGGGAAACGAGAGAATTTAAACTCGCTCGCGGGCTAACAGCGGTTTTCTATCCCGAGTTCGCCCTGCCCGCCGTTCAACCGATTGAAGACAAGGAACCGCAAGTGACCGCAGCGGTCAGACGAGTTTTATTGCAGTTTGCCAGAGGCACAGCCGACCCTACTCTTTTCACGCCTGAAGCGCGGGCGAAACTTTTTCCTGACCAAGCCAAACAAATCGGCGAAAGTCTGAATTCATTGAGCCTGCCAATTGCAATTATTTACACGAACGAATTGATTGAGCGGCGAGAGGAAAACGGTCTTCGCATCTATCGGTATGTCATGACCGACTTGGGAATAACCTTGTTCTGCACCGTAAAGCTAACAAAGGATGACAAGATCGCAAACCTTCAACTGTCGTTAAAATAAATCACGATGGTTGTTGGGAACATACTGCCGTCGCTTTTAAGATGTAAATATCTTGGTTTCACCTGCGCCGCACCGAACCAATCATTGGACGCGAGGCGAAACAGCTACTTTCTTAAAAACGTCGTCCGTTAAATTTTTAGCTTGCGTGAAGGCGGTTTCGCCCGCGTCAATTCAATCGTTACCCGCATGCTTCTATGCTGACAAATGAGCCTACGGTTTGCTG
>JANMAD010000658.1:0-5213 GCA_031359515.1 Acidobacteriota bacterium
GTCATGAAACAGAATCAAGCGTTAGAGCGAAGAGGTCGGAGGTCATCCGGTATGAATCTATGGTCAATCGTCGGCAGCGCAGCATTATTACTTGCTGCTGCCGCAGTTGTCGTGAGCCTGCCCGACATCAAACGCTACATCAAAATCAGTAAAATGTGATGAGCGCACGTCTCAGACAAAAATACGCACGCGGCAGTAGTGACCCTGAAGGCGATGTATGGAAGGGATTGGTGTCAGGCATCGTCGGTGGTCTGGTTGCGTCTGCCGTGATGAATCAATTCCAAGCCTTGTTAAGCAAGCTAGCCGCAGGCGAAGAAAGATCGCATGGCGCGCAAAGTTTGCAGCAAGGCTCGCCGCAACATGGCGTGGGGCGAGAACTACAAGCCAAGGGTAAGGACGAAGCGGAAGACGACGCAACGGAGAGGCTCGCCAATGCAATCTCTGTCGGCGTCTCCGGTCGTGAGTTGACGGAGCGCGAAAAAGAAGTCGCGGGCGTTGCCCTCCATTATACGATGGGCGCGACATCGGGCGCGCTGTACGGCGCGGTCGCCGAAGTGCTGCCGGAGGTGAAAGCGGGAGTTGGCTTGCCGTTCGGCGCAGCCGTCTGGCTCAGCGCAGACGAAGGCATAGTCCCTGCCGCCGGTCTCTCAAAGTCGCCGGCGCAGTATCCGCTCTCGATCCACGCTTATGCCTTCGCAGCGCATCTGATCTTTGGGTTGACGACCGAGCTTGTGCGGCGCGCCGTGCGCAATGCGTTGTGAAGCCGGGACGCAACTTGGGTTTACTGAGTATTTATGAGCGGGAATGAATCCAGCTTTGTTCGTTATCGCATAGACGCCGGCCGGAGTCGGTTCACTGTGCAAGGGGCGGCGGACGGGCTGCTCTCCATGTTCGGCCACGATCCCGTGATTGCGATTCGCGGCTTCGGCGGCGACGCGCGCTTTGTGCCCGGCACGCTTGCCGCAGCATCGCTGCTGCTGCTCGTGCAGTCCGACTCGCTCGCCGTGGCCAACAAAGTAAGCGATAAGGATCGGCGCGAGATGGAGCGGGCCATGCGGGAGGATTTGCTCGAAATCGCTCGTTACCCTGAGATCGTTTTCATGAGCACGAGTATCGCAGCGAGCCGGACAGGTGATAACCAATACCGGGCCAGAATTGTCGGCAATTTGTCGCTGCACGGCGTCACGCGCGAGCACGCTATTGATGCGCAGTTGACCGTGAGCGCGGGCAGCCTGCGTGCGCAGGGCGAGTTTCCGTTGCGACAGACCGATTACAACATCAAGCCTGTCTCTGTCGCCGGCGGAACGCTCAAGATGAAAGACGAATTGAAGTTCTCGTTCGATATCATAGCGCAACAGCAAGGATGAGTGAGGAGGGATGAGGCATGGAAGCTCGACCATTCAACTTGAGCCATCCTTTTCCATCTCTTATTCCTCATCCCTTAGTTTATGCACGAGCTTTCTATCGCCATGAGTATGATTGAGATGGCTGCGGAGGAAGCCGAGCGGCGGGGCGGTGTGCAGGTGCATGCGATCCATCTCAAACTGGGGCAGCTTTCGGGTGTCGTCAGGGACGCCCTCCTTTTCTCCTATGAGGTGGCCTGCGCGGGCACGATGCTTGAGGGTTCCAGTCTCATCATCGAGGAGGTTCCGGTCGTGGTCTATTGTCCGACCTGCCATGCTGAAACGACTCTCGCTTCGCTGCAACGATTCTGCTGCGGGTCTTGCGGCGCGCTCACGTCTGAGATCGTGCGCGGCAAAGAGCTCGAAGTCATCGCGCTGGAGATAAACGGATGAGCACACAGCCGCGCCTCGTCGAGGTCAGACAAAATGTGTTGAAGCAGAATGATCTGCTCGCCCGCGACCTGCGGAGACGCTTTGCAGCAGCAGGTGTCCGGGTGGTGAGCCTCGTCTCAAGTCCCGGCTCTGGTAAGACGGCGTTGCTGGAAAAGATACTTACGTTGCTGCAACCTCAGTATCGTGTCGCTGCGCTGGTAGGCGACCTCGCCACAGAGAATGACGCCGCCCGTCTGTCCCGTAGCGGGGCAGCGGTTAAGCAGGTCACGACCGGCACGATCTGCCATCTCGACGCACAGATGATCGAGCGCGCCCTCGCAGAATGGCAGCTCGCAGAACTGGATATGCTGTACATCGAGAACGTCGGCAACCTCGTCTGTCCCTCAAGTTATGATCTGGGCGAAGACCTCCGCCTCGTGTTGCTCTCTGTGACCGAAGGCGAGGACAAGCCGCTCAAGTACCCGACGATTTTCAATACGGCAGACGTAGCTATAATCACCAAGATAGATTTAGCTGAAGCGGTCGAATTTGATCGTCAGTCCGCGCACGCCAATATTCAAGCGGTGCGTCCAGGCATGCGTGTCTTCGAGGTTTCGGCGAAGACAGGCGCGGGGATGGATGAATTGTTGCGTTTCCTCTCCACCCGCATCCTCGAATCGGCGCAGGTACAGGCTGGCTCAAGTTTTGTTTGAGATGACGAGGCGTTCTTGATGCATGTTGTCGCACAACAATCACAAACTGCGCGCGTCCAGTTACAAGTGCGCGGCATCGTGCAGGGCGTCGGATTTCGTCCCTATATTTTCTCGCTGGCTATGAGACGCGCGCTCAAAGGTCAGGTGCTCAATAACAATACGGGTGTCCTCATTGATGTCGAAGGCGACGATAGAGACATCGAGCAGTTCATCAACGAGATCGCTTTGAACCCGCCCCCGTTAGCGCAAATTGAATCTATCCGGCGGCACGACATTTCAGCCACAGCGAACTATCAAGACTTCCGCATTGTCGAGAGCACAGTAAACGGAGAGCGGTTCACGCCCATCTCCGCTGACATCGCCACATGCGCCGATTGTCTTACAGAATTGTTCGACCCGGCGGATCGGCGCTACCGTTATCCCTTTATCAACTGCACCAACTGCGGGCCACGCTTCACGATCATCGAAGACATTCCGTATGATCGGCAGCAAACCACGATGCGGGATTTCGCGATGTGCGCCGAGTGCCGCGCAGAGTACGAGAACCCACTGGATCGGCGCTTTCATGCCGAGCCGACAGCGTGCCCGGAGTGCGGGCCACAACTGAGCCTTCGTGATTGCGGATTGGAGAATGATCGCGTCTCTTTAATCCATCAGCTGCAAGCCGCTATTCACAATGGGAAGATAGTTGCTATCAAAAGCATCGGCGGATTCCACTTAGCCTGTGACGCGCTAAACGGAGCAGCGGTCGAGCGTTTAAGACAGAGAAAGTACAGAGAAGATAAACCATTCGCGTTGATGGCCAAGTCCGTTGCTGTCATCAGAGAGTATTGCCTCGTCTCGGACGCAGAAGAAACTCTCCTTAACTCTGCCCGCCGGCCCGTTGTGCTGCTCGAAAGAAGAGTTGATGCTGGCCTCCCCACAGCAGTCGCGCCGCGCCGCAACACACTCGGCTTCATGCTGCCATACACCCCTTTGCATCACCTGATTTTCGAGCATTTGGATCGCCCTTTGGTGATGACGAGCGGCAACGTCTCCGACGAGCCGATCTGTTACGAAGACGAGGATGCGGTCAGGCGACTCGACAGTATTGCCGATCACTTTCTATTGCATGACCGACGGATTCATATTCGGACAGATGATTCCGTTGCGCGCATCGCGCAAGGGCGCGAGCTGATCTTGCGGCGTGCGCGCGGTTACGCGCCCGCGCCCGTCCGGGTTGGGTTAAAATTTGTGCGCGAGATTCTCGCCTGCGGCGCGGAACTGAAAAACACTTTCTGCCTGACGCGCGATAATTACGCCTTCGTCAGCCAGCACATCGGTGATCTGAAAAACCTTGAGACGCTCTCGTCTTTCCAGCAAGGCATCGAGCATTATCAGCGGCTCTTTCATCTTCACCCGGAAATAGTCGCTTATGATCTTCATCCTGAATATCTTTCCACTAAGTACGCGCTCGCGCGCGATGAGAACCAAACTAAAATCGGTGTCCAACATCATCACGCGCACATCGCAAGCTGCATGGCCGATAACATGATCGAGGGCGAAGTCATCGGTGTGGCGATGGATGGTTTAGGCTTCGGCACTGATGGACGAATGTGGGGCGGGGAATTCTTCGTCGCAGATTTCACGGCAGCCGAACGCATCGCGCATCTTGCGTACATGCCGATGCCGGGCGGCGCGCAGGCCATACGCGAACCCTGGCGGATGGCTGCCAGTTATCTGCAACGAACCTTCGGCGACGATTTCATGCACCTGAAGCTACCCTTCGTGCAAAACATGGATCGGAAAGCCTGGACGACTCTCCGCCGGATGATCGCCACCGGCACGAACAGCCCTGAGACATCGAGCATGGGCCGGCTCTTCGATGCCGTGGCGAGCCTGTTAGGACTGCGAAACACAGTCAACTATGAGGGCCAAGCGGCGATAGAGTTGGAAACGATAGCCGACCGGAGTTGCCAGCAAGGATACGAGTTCGAGATCGAAGCAGGTGGGAGTATCATCAATGCCGAAGCGGTGATTCGACGCGCGGTGGCAGACCTGCGCGACGGGCTTCCCCCGCAGACAGTCTCCGCCAAGTTTCATCTCGGAGTTGTTCAACTGATCGTTTCCATTGCGCGTAATGTCAGAGATGAGCGGCGACTTAATCGGGTGGCCTTATCGGGCGGAGTCTTTCAAAACCTATTGCTGCTGGAAAATGTTTGCCGCCGGCTCAAGACAGATGGCTTTGAGGTCTTAACGCACAGTCGCGTGCCGACAAATGATGGCGGCATCTCACTCGGACAAGCGGTGGTCGCTAATGCGCGACTTAGATCAGGGAGGAGTTGAGTCAATGTGTTTAGCGATACCCGGAAAGATCGTCGAAATTGTTGACGCGGAGAACCAGATCGCCAAAGTTGATGTCGGCGGCGTCCGCCGCAACATCAACACGGGGATGCTCGACGACACGAAGATCGGCGACTACGTGTTGATTCACGTTGGATTCGCCATGAGTAAAATTGACGAGCATGAAGCCGAAGAGACGCTCCGCGTGTTGAATGAGATCGGAGAGTATCAGGCGGAGTTGGAGCAGTTCAGCACGTCTTTTGAATAAGGCTTCAGGAGATAGCGAGATGAGCAAGGCAGCAGGGGATGATTTTTCGCGCGCGTTTTATCCATTCCTGCACGAAGATGACAAGCAGTCGCCGGAGTTGCCGGCAGAACTGCGCTTCTCGCTCCTTGAGAAGGT
>JANMAD010000686.1:0-4431 GCA_031359515.1 Acidobacteriota bacterium
CCGCAGGCGGTACTGACCTCTTCAGCGATGTTCGCGGGCACAGAGACAGCAGCGAAGCGGAACTGAGAAGTTAAGCCATAAATCTCCTTTGCCGGAAAACGCTCGCTGCGCCGATATACAGCCAGCACAAATCGGTGCGCCTTCTGCCACACCATTAAATCCACGAAACTCCGTGCCGGTCTATACTCCAAATCACTTACTGCTTTCTGATTCCCGCCTTCCGCCTTCTGGCTTCTGGCTTCTCACAAGTGATGTATGACGCTGGTGACGACGCCCCAGACCTCGAACTCCATGTCGGCGCGAATCTCCAGCGATTGATATGTGGGATTGTCGGGCACGAGCAGGATTTGCGCGCCGCGCCGTTTGATCCGCTTGACGGTCAACTCACCGTCCACCACGGCGATGACGACGCTGCCGTCCTGCGGCTCACGCGCGCGGTCAACGACAAGTATGTCACCGGGGTGTATGCCCGCGTCAATCATCGAATCGCCCGCGACGCGCACGAAGAAGGTCGCGGCCGGGTGCTTGATGAGGTGGCGGTTGAGGTCGAGCCGGCCTTCGATGTAGTCCTCCGCGGGCGCAGGCAGACCGGCGCTGACCGAGACCATGAAGAGCGGCCGCGCCAACCGCGTCGCGCGGTCGGGCCAATAGACGTTAGTGACAGTGGTCTGCATTCGTTTCCCCGTTCGGCTCGCTGTAAGTGGGCGCATATTAGGCGAACGCGATTCTACTCGTGGGCCGGTGGATGGACCAAGACAATTGCGTGCGACTTGCTAAAAACATCTCTGCGCGCCCCACAGACGGGCAACTGCTTTTGCGCCCGCCGAGTCTAAATCCGTGCGCGACGATTACCCCCAAGTGTTTGGAATTTCAACCGGTTTCGGGTATAAGTTCAGGCACGTGATTGGGTTTTAGGAAGGGCCGCACCCTCTCCGCATCGTTCTCACCACGGACACAATCAACAAACTTCACTGATAACTGAATCGCCGAGCCTGCGCTCAGGCAACGCGCCGGTCTGTCCGGAGCGCGCGGTACCGTTTTGCGTCCTGCCTCTTAAGCAGCCGCGCATGCGGACTATGTCAACGTCTGTGATGAATCCGAGGAGAATAATGAAACGAGTTAGCTTCTTTTTCGCGGTGCTGATTTGCACCATGCTGCTGGGCGCGTCCGCGCAAGCGCAGAGTGTGGTGGTTAATAAATATTTCAATTCCGGCACGACCGCCGATGTGGTCGAACTGCTGGTCGTGCAAGACGGCCTCGACATGCGCGGAATGATCATCAAGGATTTTTCCAGCAGCATGGCCAACGACGGCGGCGGCAAATATCAGTTCTCGACTGACGCGCTGTGGAGCAGCGTACGCGCCGGCACGCTGCTTGTGCTACGCAACGACAACTCTGCGGCCGACACGTCCACCGGTGGCGGCGACTATAACCTCGACCTCGGCATGCAGAACGCCACTTACTTTAGCTCGCTCGGCGGCGCGTTCGACATCGCCACAACCGAGATGATCATGATCAAGACGGCGGGCAGCGGCGCGGCGGGCGTCACCGGCAGCATACACGCCCTCGCAGGCGGCACGGCCGGCGCGCAATTCACCGCCGCGCCGACACCGAAACTGCGCGCGACGGGCACGTCGGGCACGAATCAGTTTGTCTTTGCCAACAACTCGACACAGACACTCGCCGACTTCAACGGCACGGACGCGACCGGCGCGGCCACAGGTCTCACCTTCGGCGCGGGCAATAACGCCAACAACACAGCTTTCATTATCTCTCTGCGCAACGCGCCTACAGGCGAGCCGACGGTGCAAGCATCGAACGTCAACTTCACCAACGTCGGCGCGACTTCGCTCAAGGTCAACTGGACGAATGGTAACGGCTCAAGCCGCATCGTCCTCGCCAAAGCCGGCGCGCCTGTGGATGCCAGCCCGGTTGACGGCACGGCTTACACGGCCAACGCCGCCTTCGGCAATGGCACACAGATCGGCGCGGGCAACTATGTCGTCTTGGCCGGCTCGGCCAACAACGTCACCGTCACGAATCTCGCGCCCAGCACGACCTACTTCTTCGCCGTCTTCGAGTTCAACGGCTCAGGCGCGACGACCGACTATTTAATCGCCGCACCGGCCACCGGCAGTCAGGCCACTGTCGCCGTTTACACCGTCAGCGGGCACGTGCAACAGACCGGCGGCACGGGCGTCAGCGGCGCAATCATCACGCTCACCGGCGGCACAGCACCCGTGCAGACGACGACCGACGCGGCCGGCAACTACACGTTCACGAACGTCGCTGCCGGTGGCAACTACACTGTCACGGTTAACGCTACGGGCTTCACCATCACCCCCACGAGTCAGACACTCAACAACCTAAGCGGCAACGCAACGGCCGATTTCACGGCCACGCCGCAGGTAATCATCAGCGAGCTCCGCTTTCACGGCATAGACCCCGATGGCGCAGGCGCGCTGACCGCCGCGACCAACGAGTTCGTCGAGTTGTATAACCAGACCGATGCGGCCGTTAACATCAGTGGTTGGGCGCTCGTCTCGTCCGACGATACGACGACAGCTAAATTCGTCGCGCCCGCCGGCTCGACCATCGGAGCGCGCGGCCACTTCCTCGCCACCGGCGCAGCTTACAGTCTCGCGGTCACGCCCGATGGCGCGTTGAGCGCAGACATCCCTGACGGCGCGGGCGTCGCCCTCTTCAATAGCGCGACGGGTTTCGCCGCCGGCACGGAGTTGGACGCGGTCGGCTTCAACAGCGTCAACACGCTCTACCTGCAAGGCGGCGGTCTCGCCCCGGCGGGCGGTGTCACAAGCGACGGTGAATACAGTTTCGCGCGTAAACTCGCCTCCGGCTTGCCGTTGGCGACGGGCAATAATGCGGGCGACTTCGTCTTCGTCGCCACCGACGGCGGCGTGTACAACGGGCAGCAAGCAACGCTCGGCGCGCCGTCGCCGGAAGATCGCAATAGCCCCATCCAACGCAACGCGACGATCAAGACGATGCTCGTCGATCCGCAACAGGCTTCGTCCGCGCCGCCCAATCGTCTCCGCGACTCGACGCCGAACGGTTGCGGCGGCCCCAACTGTGCGCTCGGCACGCTTACTATCCGCCGTGCCTTTAAGAACAACACCGGCGCGGCCATAACACAATTGCGTTTCCGCATCGTGGACATCACCACGCTCGGCTCAGCCGGCGCGGGCGCAGCGCAGGCTGATCTGCGCGCTCTGACTTCGGGCGATGTGAATGTCACGCTCACGAGCGGCACAACCGTGCCCGTCAGCGGCTTGACGCTCGACACGCCACCCGCGCAGCCGCTCGGCGGCGGCTTGCACTCGACCTTGTCCGCCGGAGTAATCACGACCGGCAGCCCGCTCGGCGTCGGTGCGACCATCAACGTGCAATTCCTGCTCGGCGTACAGCAGGGCGGCAGTTTCCGTTTCCTCATCAACATCGAAGCGCCCGCGCCGGCCGTGCCCGTCTCGACGAGCGAGCATCTGACGATGGGCAACCCGTCGGGTGCGGTGACGGACGTTAACCAGCCGTTCAACTATCTGCTCGACAAGCCGCAGTACGCTGTCTCTTATCATCGTGATCGCGGCATTCCGAACTGGGTGAGTTGGCATCTTGACCCCACTTGGCTCGGCAGCGCGCCACGCCAGAACGACTTCCGCGCCGACCCCTCGCTGCCGTCCGACTGGTATCACGTGCTGGAAACCGACTACACCGGCTCTGGCTTCGACCGCGGCCATCATTGCCCGTCGGGCGACCGTACTAGCACTATCGCGGACAACTCGGCCACGTTCTTCATGACCAACATGATGCCGCAAGCGCCCGACAACAATCAGGGGCCGTGGGAAGTGTTGGAGAGCTACAGCCGCACGCTCGTCAACGGGGGCAGCGAGTTGTACATCATCGCGGGCGGCGTCGGGCAGGGCGGCACAGGCTCGAACGGCGGCGTGACGCAGACGGTCGCCGGCGGACACGCGGTCGTGCCGGCGCAGACGTGGAAGGTGATCATCGTGCTGCCGCAAGGCACGGACGATGTGGCGCGCGTCACGACGGCGACCCGCACCATCGCCGTCATCATGCCCAACACGCAAGGGATCAGGACGGTGGACTGGCACACTTACATCGTCAGCGTCGATCAGGTCGAAGCATTAACCGGCTACGACTTCTTCTCCAACGTGCCGGCTGACATACAGGCCGTCATCGAGGCGCGCGTAGATAATCAATTCGCCGCGCCGGTCAAGACCAACGCCGCGGCCGCCAAACTTCGCTAAGCGGCCGAAGCGGAGCGCACAGCAATTCCAACCAGAGAGGGCACGGAGGAAAAGAAATCTGTGCCCTCTCTGATTGAGTATGATGGCGTTCAGTACCGTAGGCGGTACTGACTTAACTACACGACCAAGATGCCTAATGCCTCCC
>JANMAD010000071.1:0-12086 GCA_031359515.1 Acidobacteriota bacterium
CTGTGATCCGTGAACGTGTAGGGGCCGGTCGTGTAGCCGAGATCGCCTGCGCGCGATACGTCGGCGTAGATGGGAAACCAATCGAGCGTGGTGGGCGGCGGCGCGGCGGGCGCGGGCCGTTTGCGGAATGCTTCCTTCGTCAACGTCGGGTGCGGTTGAAAGTTGATGCCATCGTCGGCGAAATAGGCGAGGAACGATGAGCGCACGCCCTGCTCGACAGACAAGCGCGCAAACGAACGCTCCGCCGCGACCAGCGATGCGAGCGCGGGCGATAAATTCTGTTCCTGCGCCGAACGGGCCGGTGACAAGAGGATTGTCGTCAGTCCAATCGCCAACAAAAAGATCAGCAAGTGTCGTTTCATCACGTTACATCCTCGAGCATAAATTCCGCTTGCGCTCTTCTTCGCGCCTTTGCGTCTTTGCGTGAGAATCTTACAGACAAAAGAGTGACCTCACGCAAAGACGAAAAGGCGCGAAGAGAAGACGCGCAGCACTTATTCAATCAGCCCGAACGCGCGCACGGGGAACGTGCCCATGCCTTTGACCTTGACAGGCACGGCGTAGAACTTGAAATCGCGCGCGGGCAGCGCCGCGAGGTTGCAGAGATGCTCGACAATCGGAATCCCTGCGCCGAGCAGCAGCGTGTGCGCGGGTCTGGTCAGATCGGCCGTGTCGTCAATATTAAGCGAATCAATCCCGACAAGCCGTGTGCCCGCCGCGACGAGATGCGCGGCGGCAGCGCGCGTGAGAAACGGATGGTCGCTGAAATATTGTTCTGTATTCCAATGCTTGTCCCAACCTGTATTTATGAGTACGGCTTTGCCGCGCAGGTCATGCTGCGTAAACACATCCACATCAATCGCGCGCCCGTATGCCCTTTCAATGTCGATAACAAGTGCATCGAGATCGGCGACGGTGGCGAGGTCGAGTTGCGCGACATCTTGGCCGGCGGCGTAGCGATGAAAGGGCGCGTCGAGGTAAGTGCCGGTGTTGGCGACCATGTCTATGCGCCCGATGTGGAACTCAGTGCCTTCGGCGTAGATCGTGCGCGAAGCTGTGCGCGTCAGATAGTCGCAGATGATGGGCGCGGGCAGACCGCGATAAGTGATGAGACCATCGCTGATCTCGTGGCTCACGTCGATCAGTCGCGCGGGGCGCGGCGCATCGGTTAACATGAGAGCATTCTATCCGATCAAGTTCGTCAGGAGACAAGCAGTGGAGTTGATGCTGGAACACGAGGCGCGCGTTGCACTCTGGCAGCGCGTGGGCGCAGAGATTGAAGCTTATGCTGCGGAGGTGGCCGCGTTGCCGGTGAGCGGCACGCCCGATCCGTTGGCGTTGCGCGCACGGCTCGCGCCTTACGACTTCACGCACGCTGTGCCGCCGCAAGATGCGGTCGCGTTCGTCGTCGCCGCGCTCAAACAGACGCAGGTGCATACGCCGCACCCGCGCTACTTCGGGTTGTTCAATCCCGCGCCGACGACGATGGGTATCGCGGCCGATGCGCTCGTCGCCGCTTTCAATCCGCAGATGGCCGCGTGGAGTCATAACCCGTTTGCGGCCGAAGTGGAGGCGCATCTCGTCCGCGCCTTCGGCACGCGCTTCGGTTACGCGCAGACCGACGGCGTGTTCTGCTCCGGCGGCGCGGAGGCGAATCACACGGCCGTGCTGACCGCGCTCACACATGCCTACCCCGACTTCGCGCAGCGCGGTGTGCGTGCGCTTGCAGCCCAGCCCGTCCTCTACATCTCGGCCGAAGGGCATCATTCGATCATCAAGGCCGCGCGCCTCTGCGGGCTTGGCACGGACGCCGTGCGCGAGATTCCGGTGGCCGAAATATTAACGCTGGACTGCGCCGCGCCGACCGCGCAGATCGCGCGCGACCGCGCCGCCGGTTGCGCGCCCTTCATGCTCGTCGCCACGATGGGCACGACCAATTCGGGCGTACTCGATCCGCTTAATGAGTTGGCCGACATCGCCGCAGCAAATAAATTATGGCTGCACGCAGACGCCGCGTGGGGCGGCGCGGCCGCACTCGTCGCGGAGTTGCGCCCACTGCTCGCCGGCATCGAGCGCACCGATTCGATCACGTTCGACGCGCACAAGTGGCTCTCCGTGCCAATGGGCGCGGGCGTCTATCTGACGACGCATACGGACATCCTGACGCGCACCTTCCGCGTGGCGAACTCGTATATGCCGCGCGCGGTTGAGAGCGAGCACGATATCGCCAGTCCGTATGAGCACTCGATGCAATGGTCGCGGCGCTTCACGGGCTTGAAAGTTTTTCTCTCGCTGCTCGTCGCCGGTTGGGATGGTTACGCCGCCGCGATCCGGCAACAGACGGAGATGGGCGCGCTGCTGCGCCGCGAGCTGGCGCATGATAATTGGCTGATCGTCAACGAGACGAAATTGCCCGTCGTCTGCTTCGTTGACAGCGCGCCGCAGGGCGACACGTTGCCGCGCTTGAGCGCGCTTCTCAACGAAGTGCTGACATCAGGCCGGGCGTGGCTCTCAACTACACGGCTCGGCAACGGGCAACACGTGTTGCGCGCGTGCATCACGAACTATCGCACGGACGAAGCGGACGTGCGCGCACTCGTGCAAGCCCTGAATGAGGCGCGGGCAAAGCTCAACCGTTAATTGAACCGAGCGGGAGTGGCTTTATGGATAAAGTAAATCTGGTTGAGAAGTTGTCGCTCTTTCAAGCGCACTGGCAGCCGAAGATCGTGGGCGAGTTGAACGGGCAGCAGGTGAAGCTGGTCAAGTTTCAAGGGCCGTTCGTCTGGCATCAGCACGAGACAGAGGACGAGTTGTTCTACGTCGTCGCGGGCCGCTTTCGCATGGAGTTTCGGGAGCGCGCGGTGTGGCTTGAGCCGGGCGAGTTTCTGATCGTGCCGCGCGGGGTTGAGCATCGGCCCGTGGCCGATGAAGAGGCGCATGTGTTGTTGTTCGAGCCGGCCACGACGCGCAACACGGGCGATGCCGGCGGCGCACGGACGGTGGCCGAGTTGGAAAGAATCTGAGTCGGTTAAGCCGGCACCCGCAGCGCAGTTTCGCGCAATATACGCCGGGCCGCACGCAACCCCTGCGCACCCGCCGCCACTGCGCGCCATGCGGCCGGCTTGCGCCACGCGCGGGCCGCGCTCGACTGGGTGCTGACCAATCACGCGCTCTACAACATCAAGGTGGTCAACATGAGTCTCGGCCTACAGGCCGTTGATTCGTACAGCAATGATCCAGTGTGTCAGGCGGTGCGGCAGTTGGTTGACAGTGGCGTGATGGTGGTCGCCGCTGCGGACAACAACGGCAAGGACAGCGCGGGGCAGAAAATCTACGGGCGCATACACGCGCCGGGCGACGAGCCGGCCGCGCTCACCGTCAGCGCAACCAACACGTTCGGCACGGACGCGCGCGGCGACGACACGGTCACCACTTATAGCTCACGCGGGCCGACGCGCGGCTTCTGGACAGACGCCAGCGGCGTTAAGCATTACGACAATCTGCTCAAACCCGATCTGGTTGCGCCCGGCAACCGCGTCATCTGGGCTGAGGCGGCGAACAATCTACTCGTGCGGACGCATCCTGAGTTGGAGGCGAACGTGAGCCAGCAAGCGAATCGCCGCATGATGTATCTGAGCGGCTCGTCTATGGCTGCGCCGCTCGTCGCCGGCGCGGCCGCGCTCATGCTGCAAGCCAACCCGTCGCTCACGCCGAACATGATCAAGGCGCGCTTGCTGTACACGGCGCAACCGCTTGCGGGCTTGCTCGCGAGCGCGCCGCCCGCGGCGCAGACGAGCATCGCCGGTCAGTTGTTTGCTTGGGCGCAAGGGCTGGTCATGCACCATACCTGCGCGACCGGCCCGGAGTTGATCACGCAGTATCAGGGCGCGTACGACGCGGGGCGGTTGCTCGGCGACGGCACGCAGGAAAATGATGGGGGGCAGACGATCAATCACGCATTGCTGACAGAGAATGTGACGCTCGGCACGCAGCTTCGCACGAGCGACGGCACGAGCCTGACTGGCGGCATACCCTTCATGGACACGAGCGCGCTCGTCGGCGGCAGCGGCATCATTATCGGCGATGGGATCGTGATCGGCGACGGCATCGTCATTGGCGACGGCATCGTGATCGGCGACAGCTACGTGCAGGCGCAAGCCGCGCTCGTCGGCAGCGACCCGCCGGCGGGGTTGAATTAATAAATCAAATCACGAAAGATTAGGCCAACAGGGAAAGCTATCCACGAACTCACACGAATTAACACGAACCAAAACAGATGCATGTTCGTGTCGGTTCGTGTGAGTTCGTGGATAAATGTCTTTCGCTCGCAGCCTACTTTTTCTTGCTGCTCTTTGCCGGGGCGCTCTTGCGTGCGCCGCTCGCCACCTTCTGGGCGTTGCGCGCGACTTGCTTCGTGGCTTTGCTCGCGGTCTTAGTGGCCTGCTTGGTGGCCTTGCCGGCCGTTTTGGCTGTCGAGCGCGCGGCCTGCGCTGCGCCTGTCGTCGCCTTGGCCGCCGTCTTAGCCGGTTGCCGGGCCGCGCGGCCACCCACTGCCGTTTTCTTCTTGCTGCCGGGGCGCAGCATCTCGGCCGCGGTCGGGCTGACGCCCGCAACCCACTCCGCGCCCGTCTCGCGCGCCGTGTTGGCCACGTTGCCCGCGCTGTCCAACATCTCGCCCGCGATGTGCGTCGTCTGATCAACGACACCGGAGATGATTCCCCCACTCTTACTCTTGCTGCTGCTCGTGCGTTTGCGCTTGTCGGCCATATACGCCTCCCATGTTAGAAAACTGTTCGTGCTACGGCCGCACATGTTAATCCGGTTCGCGGGATTGTGAAAGAGGGGAGAGACACTAAAGCGAAACCCACAAGCTTGGGACAGAGAGCGAAAAACATTTATCCACGAAACCACACGAACCGACACGAAAGGTCAGCTGTTTTCGTTCGTGTCGGTTCGTGTGGGTTCGTGGATAGCTTTTCATGTTGTCCCAATCTTTTGAGGTTTGATTTAGCACGCGCAGACTTGACGCGCGGTCAGCGCACCGCCATAGAAAAGAAGCCACGGCACGAGTCCGTGGCTTCTATCTTTCATCCGCGCAGGCTGTGTGCCGGATCGGTTTTGCCGTTACACGCCGGGCATAGCCTTCTTCAATGGTTTCAGCAGGAAGAAGAGCACAAGAGCCGTGGCCAGCGCCATCGTGCCGAGCAGCAGGAAGAAGTTCGAGTGCAGCCAGTAGTCCCAATAGACGCCGATCATCGTCAGCTTGTTGCCGATGGCGGTGGCGACGAACCAGCCGCCCATCATCAGCCCGCGCACGCGGCGCGGCGCGACCTTCGACACGAGCGCCAAGCCCATCGGTGAGATCATTAGTTCGCCGAGCGAGATGACGAAGTACGCGCCCACGATCCACAACGGCGAGACGCGGCCCGTGTCGCCGCCGGCCTTGCCCGCCGCCGTCAGCACGTAGAACGCGCCCGCGACCAGCACCATGCCGAGCGCCATCTTCACCGGCGTCGAAGGCTCTTTGCCTTTCCGGTCGAGCCACTTCCAGAACCAGACGAGCGGGAACGTGAGCGTGATAATCCAGAACGGATTGATCGAGTTCGAGATAATGCCGGACACGTTCCAGTCCGTGTTCTTGTCGGCGAAGTAAGTGAACGTCGAGCCGTTCTGGTGGAAGCACATCCAGAAGACGATCACGATGAAGAAAATAACGCACAGCGCGAAGATACGCTTGCCTTCGGGCACGGCCTCCAACGCATCCTGTTTGCTGATCCCTTTCGGGGGCGCGTCCACCGTGACCGCAGCCACATTGGCCGTCTGATCGCCGGAACGTAGGGGTGATGAGCCGCGCTCGTCGCCTTCGATGTGCTTCTTGAAGAAGGCGAGGATCAAGACTGAGATCAACATGCCGCCGGCAGCGACAGCGAACGCCGGGTGGAAACCAAACTTGGCGCGCACAAACTCGGCCACAATCGGCGCGATGAACGCGCCGATGTTGATGCCCATGTAAAAAATATTGTAGGCGCGATCCTTCAGGTGGCTGCCTTCCGGGTAGAGGTTGCCGACCATCGTCGAGACGTTCGGCTTAAAGAAGCCGTTGCCGACGACGAGACAGGTAAGCGCGGCATAGACGATGGGCAACGAGCGAAACGAGAGGAGCAAGTGCCCCGCCATGAAGAACAGACCGCCGATCATCACCGCCCGGCGATAGCCTAGTTTCTTATCGGCGATCCAGCCGCCGATGAGCGGGCTGGCATAGACGAACATCAAATAGTTCGCGTACAGACCGGTGGCGCGCTCAGCCGTCCAGCCGAAACCCTCGTTCGGGTCTTGCAGGTAGAGCGTGAACATCGCCAGCATCGAGTAGAAGCTGAAGCGCTCCCACATCTCGGTGGCGAACAGTACGTAGAGACCTTTGGGATGCCGGTCGAGATCGCCGACGACGGCGTTGCTGAGCGAAGCTGCGTTGGCAGACATGTCGGTTTCCTGCTCCTTCGTGAATGATGCGGCGCGCGAAGTTTGCTTGCGACGTTCAGCCCGCAGCGCGCCGGGCGCGTGTTCCGAGATTCATAATGCAGGGGAGTGACGGCCAGAGATTCTAGGCGGATTTGCGCCGGGCGGCAAGGCGTCTGTGCCGGCCGGCGCGCAGAAAATGTCTACCGGCGCGGTGCGAGTGCCTACACAGATATTCAGCACGAGGTCAGATATGAAAGATCACAGTCTTGCGATCTAGTTCGATGAAGTCGAATGAAGCAAAACCCTCTGCCAGCTTAGCGAGATTCGCCAGTAACAAAGTTTCTAGCTCTATGTTCTTGATGTTGCCGGTTGAGACCAGTAGCAATTTGAAAGGTTTACGTTGCAAGAGGAAGGAATTGACGAAATCGGCAGCTTTGGTCACGACGATGTAATGTTCGCGGAGCGAAAGCTCGTTGATGAATGTGTCGGTGGTGCGATTACCAAGCGGCAACTCAAGCGTATGAAGCACCTCGTGCCCCGCCACACGCAGCCGCCAAGCCAGCCGCCGCGGCAGATGAGCATCAATGAGCAACTTCATATCAAAGCCGGCTCAATGCGTTTAATCTGGCTGAGCCGGGCGGCAAAGGCCAAGGCCGCGAGAATGTCTGCTTGCTCAAGGTCTGCATAATCAGCCAGAATTTCTTCACTGGTCATGCCTGAGCTAAGCAGTTCAAGAATCATCTCGACTGGGTAACGCAACCCACGAATACATGGCTTGCCGTGGCAAATATCTGGATCAATCGTGATGCGCTCAGCAAGATTCATAAATCGCCTCCAACTAAAATAATATCACAGGCTTTCCTTCTTTATTCTTACGGCGCAATTGCCAGGAGCTTAATCTTCGACTTGGCGTGGCGGCCGCAGACGCTCGCGCGAGCGTCTGCGGCGCAACGTTCCAGCCGCAGACAGTGAGCGCGGGCGGGCGACGGATTGACCCAGCAGTTTCAGTGCCGGCGCACGAAGACAAAGTCGCCGTCTTCGTGCCCGGAGTTGCGGAGCGGATTGTATTCGGGCGTCTGTTCGGACGTGCCTGCGACGTGCTGTCTGATATATCTGTAAAAGAGTTGTTCGGCCGTGAACGTCGCCGGCTCGATCTCGCGCAGACCGTGCAGCAGGGCATTCGCAAACACAGAATGCTGACCGCTGCCGGCGTCCGCCACCGGCTCGTTGCTGCCGCTGGCCATGAGCGTGCGCGACGTGCCCTGCTCCATCTTATGCAGGTAGCGCGTGCGCTCGCCGGGCATGTCCAGCGCGATGCTCACGCCGCGTGTGAGCGTGCCCGAATAGCAACTGTCAGAGACGACAAGGACGTGGCGTGCGGGGATGACTTTAATGGCGGTCGTGATGTCATCGGCGCTGATCCAGCGGGCGTTGTCATCAGCCGTCGCGTCAACCGGCAGCCAGTAGGCCTTATTGGCTTTGGCGTCGCGATACCCGTGCCCGGCGTAGTAGATGAGCAGACTATCGTCCTCTGTCAGCCGACGGCGATAGTCGTTGAGTGCGCCAATAATTTGATCGCGGCCGGCGGCGTCGTCGATCAGTAATTTGATGTCGAAGCCGTAATCGTTACGCAGGGTTTGCGCCACCGCGCGCGCGTCGTTGAGCGCCATCTTGAGCGGTCGCAGAGCAGCGGGGTTGTAGGCGTTGATGCCGATGATGAGCGCATAGTTGTGCTGGGTAAGCTTGGGCGTCGGCGACGGCGTGGGTGTCGGTGTTGGCGGCGGTGTTAAGGAAGGCGGCGGGGCATCGTTGCGCAAGTAGGCGACGTTGCGGAAGTAAACGGTCTGGGCGCGCTCACCGGCGAAGACAAATTCAAGCGGCACATATAATCGCTTCAGGTCGGCCCCGACGAACTGCGCCAGTGGGAAGCGGTATGTTTTCCATGTCGGGGTTAGCTGAACGGGCAGCGTGGTCTCGGAGCCGTCGTCAGGTTGCGCGTTCGATTTAATCCCGACCGCAAACTGTTCGCCACCCGTCTCGCCCTTCATCTCGACGGTGAGCGCGTCGTAAGCGGCGAAGTCCTGGAAGGGGCGCGGCGGTTGTTTGGGCTTGCCGACGGTGATAAAGACGGCCCCCCATGCCTGGCCAGCCGGGTACGACATCTTCATCTGCCCGTGCTCATCCTTGAGCCAGTCAGCGCGGCCCTCCGAACTGGCAACGCCCGCGTCGAAACCGGACGACAGCGTCGAGCCGCTCATGATCTCTTTCTGCTGGGCTTGGGCCGCAGACGCGCCCGACAGGGCGAAGCAAAGCGCGAGGAGCAGGGTGCGCAGCAAGGGGGACGCTCGCATAAGGGACACCTCCGGGGCATTACTAATACAAATGCTACCCGCCGGTCAATAGCTATGCACACGCGCCGCCCGCCGCTGCGGGATTGCATAACGTATGCGGCGTGGGCGGCAAGGCGTCCGTTCGTTATTTCTGCGCGGCCGAGATCGTCAAGGTCGCGACGCGGCGCGCGTCGATCCAGGCCCACCCGAAGGCCGGCACGAGACCGCCGAAGAAAGTCCGATTCCAGAAGCCGTTAGTCAGCAACTCAAATCGGTACGGTTGCCCGGATTTCGCTTTGAGCGTGCCGGAACAACAAGACTTCATCGTGGTCTCCGGATCGAAGACGAGGGATTCGATCTGGCCGAAGTCCGCCTGTAGCTGTGCGCTCCCGACGCTAATGGCCAGCCGGGTGTCGTAGTCGCCCTGCGCGCCGCCATGATGGATTTGGAAGGCGCAGGCGTTCTTGAGTTCGATTGCTTGCCCGTTCCACGTCCTGAGCGTAAGCGTGTACGACGACTTGCATTCGGACTTCAACGCTTGACCGTCGTTTGTGTTCACCTTCGGCGCAGTGTGTAATTGAAGCTCCCGAATATCCGTCACCAGCAGGTTGAGGCGGCCGTATTCCGTCCGGCCCGTGAGCCGCTCGTACTGCACGCCATAGGCATCCGCTGGCTGCGCCAAAATGGTTCTGCCGTCCACAAACGATATACGCAGCCCGGCGGCGTGCGCATGCGCGGCGGACGTGGCTGCAATGGACTTGATAGACGTGAGCGGGAGCAGCACGGTGACTTCATTCACCTCGACGGGCAAGACGGGCTGCGGCGCATTGTCAGCCCAATCGACGATCACGCCGTAAGGGCCACGCGGATTGTAGGAATAAGAATCGACGTAGCGCAGATCGGTGGCTTCAAATCTCGCCCCTGTGCGATCCACGCAAGTGGCGGCGATCCCGCTAGCGGCATCTGCCGCACCCGGCGGTGTCGGCGCTTCCGCAGGCTGAGCCGTCGTGCCCAGAAACACGACGGACGTGAGGTCGCGGAAGTAGGTCTTGAATTGCCCAAGCTCGGTCGCGCCTTCCAACTCGGTGTGCCATGGTTGCGGGATCGTCTCCAAGTCCGCAGCAGTGGCCGAGGTGCGGATGCGCCCGGCGAGTTTTTTACCCGACTTCAAGGTGACGGCAAATGCGTCGGGGGCGGGCAGCCGCGCGATGGCGCTCATGTCGGCGACCGGGAGGGTGATGGATGTCCGCCCCACGTCCAACGCGATCACTTTGGTGGTCACGGACGTTAGCTCAAAACGGTTGCCCTTCGTGTCCACGACCTTCGCGCCCTGAGCCTGTGCGACGGATAGGGAAGTGAGAAGCACGATGAACGAAAGGTAGATTCTGCTGCGCATGGCCGACCTCCACACATTGAAGCATTAAGTTCCTTCGTAACGGCCATCCCTTGTTCGTTGTTACGCGTGCCGCAGCTAGCGCGGCGGCGTGAGCGCGACGGGCTGCGGCGCAACGTTCCAGCCGGCAACCGTCAGCATGGGTTGTGCGCCATGCAGGTCTTGCACTTTATACGTGACCGTCAACTCGCGCGCCTCGCCCGGCATGAGCGAGATGTAGTTGTCTTGCCAGAGCAAGGGCAGCACGTCTTCGCCATCGCGCCCGCGCGTGAGGTGTAGGTTGACGAAGAAGGCGAGCGTATTTGTTGGATTGGCGAGGCGCACGTGCGCGACCTCTTCCGCGCCGTGGCGTTCTGTGTGCGCGTTGATGTTCAATTTCACCGGCGGTAAATCTTTCAATGTGGTCAGATCGGCATACGCGGTGAGCGGTGTGTAGTAATAGGTCGTCTTGGGCCAGTCAAGCGCGTCCTGTTTGGTCGAGAGCCAGTAGAAGTTTTCGCTCAAGCGTTGACCGGCGTCGTCGTGCAGCGTGAGTTTGACGAAGTAGGCGGTGCTTAAGTTTGGCAACTCAGGAATGACGAAGGCTGCGAGGTTGCTGTCGGGTTTAATGTCGAACTGCGCGGTGCGCGTGAAGCGTTCGCTCAAATCGAGATTGCGCACGCTCGCCGTGACGCGCACGCCGCGCAAGGGGCGGTCGGTCGTGTTGACGACGACCACCGAGCGGTCGTCATAACTGTACTGCACATGCACCGGCTCGCATGCTTTCTTCGTGCCGAAGTAGCCGCCGGCCGGCAAGAGATAATAGTCGTACAAGTGCCAGATGATTGACGGCCAAGCGTTGTTGAGCATCCACTGAATCACGCCGCCCGCTTGCGCGCGGTTGCGCCCGTAAGCCTCGAACATCGCGCGCTCGCCGTCGTAAGCCATCAACTGCGACTTCATGACGTAATCGTCGAGCGAAGTCGGCGGGCCGTAGCGCGCGGTCAGGGCGTTGTTGAAGATGTTCAGGTTTGCAAACTTGCCGAGACCCGCGTGATAGAGCCACACGTCATCAATCGGCCATAGATGATCGGCGGGCAGCATCTTGCGCAAAGAACTCACGGGCGGAATGGCGGGGCCGGGACTCGTCTCGGTGTTGAAGCCGTATGCGCCGCCGTTCTTTTCGTCGAGTAGCCAATAAGCGGGCGGCACCCAATCGTAGGGGCCGGTCATCTTCACGCCAGACGCACCCGACACTTTGGTCGGCTTCGCGGACGCGGACGAGATATAAGGGTTCGGCCACTGGCACGCTTGCAAGACGCTGATGTAGCGCTGCTCGACCTCGGCGGGCGGCGGGCCGTCGCTGCCGTTCAACCAGACGAGCAGGCTCGGATGATTGCGCAGCCGCATGATCTGATCGTGCTGCGAGCGGGCCGCTACTTCGCGATCTTCCGCGTCCCACTTGTCCCACTGCTCCCATTGATCGCAGCAGCACCAACCGGCGACGACGAGGATGCCGTAAGCGTCCGCGAGATCGAACAGGCTCTCCGCTTCCATCTTACCTTCGAGCCGGATCGCATTGAGACCCATGTCGCGGACGTATTTGATCTCGGCCTCCTGTCGCTCGACATCCGGGCGCAGCAGTGCATCCGGCGACCAACCGCCACCACGCACCAACACGCCCCGCCCGTTGACGCGGAAGAATCTGTGCTGCGCTGCGTCCAACTCCGACGTGATCTCGCGTATGCCGAAGCGCGTCGTCGTTTGATCAGAGACCGCGCCGGCCGTGACAAACTCCATCTCTAACTCATAGAGATTCTGCGCGCCCATGCCGTTGGGCCACCACAGGCGCGGTGCTTTGACGTTCAACTGCGGGAAGCGCGCGGGCGCGAACGTGACCGACTTTGTTTCCTGCGGCGCGAGCG
>JANMAD010000099.1:0-16908 GCA_031359515.1 Acidobacteriota bacterium
ACGTGACCCGCCGCGCGGTCATCACGGCGAAGCCGGAGCCACAGTTCACAGAGGAAGCGCGCAAGAATGGCGTCACGGGCGAAGTCATGTTGCGCATGGTCTTGTCCGCGTCGGGGCAGGTGATGAACATCGTGCCGATGAAGCGTCTGCCCGACGGCTTGACGGAGAAGGCGATTGAAGCGGCGCGCAAGATTCAATTCACGCCCGCCGAGAAGGACGGGCACAAGGTCTCGCAATACGTCTCCGTCGTCTATAACTTCAATATCTATTAACCCGCGATCACTCTTGGCTCAACATGCCCGCGCGAGTTGCTTGACTCGCGCGGGCTTTTGCGCAGCCATGACCGGCGACATACGGCCGTTATATACTGTTGCCGCAATTGCGTGTAGTTGCCTGTCAGTACCGCCTGCGGTAGCGGGCGGGTAATGGTGAGGTAACTAAAACCCGCCCCCAACCGCAGAAGGTACTGACTTAAATCCTATCGCTATAGAGAGGAGCGCGCACGTTGCACGACTCGCCAGCAAACGCACCGACCATAGTCTGTCTCGCCAGTTTCTATAAGGGCGTTGATTTCCTGCGCGAGTGCAAGCAGCAGGGAGCGCGCGTCATACTCGTTACGAAAGAGAAGTGGCGACATGAAGATTGGCCGCACGACTGCCTCGCCGAATTCACCGTGCTGCCGCAGGACGCCGGTCCCGATCATTTCCTGCACACAGTTACCCAACTCGCGCGCCGGCAACACATTGCGCGGCTCATCGCGCTCGAAGAGTTTGACGTGATCACGGCCGCTCTCATCCGCGAGCATCTGCGTCTGCCCGGCATGGACGCTTCGACCGCGCGCCGCTTTCGCGACAAACTGGCCATGCGCGATATGGCCCGCGCCGCGGGCTTGCGCGTGCCCGACTTCGTCGGTGCGATCAACTATACGGACATGGACGACTACATGGCGCGCACGCCCGCGCCGTGGGTCTTGAAGCCGCGCACGGACGTGTCCGCCATCGGCATCAGGAAAGTGCATACGGCGGAACAACTCTGGCGTGCGCTCGAAGAACTCGACGCGCGCGAGCGCCCGCACGAGCGTGCGCCCTTTCATCTGCTCGAACAGTTTGTGCCCGGCGATGTCTATCACGTTGATTCGCTGGTGATAAACGGCGAGGTGTTGTTCGCGTGCGTCAATCAATACGGCCGGCCGCCGCTCGACGTGATGCACGCGGGTGGCGTCTTCCTCTCTTATACAATTGATTACGACGCGCCTGAGCGCGCGGAGTTGTGGCGGCTCAATCAACAAGTGATCAGCACGCTCGGTTTGCGGCGCGGCGCGGCGCACGCCGAGTTCATCAAGAGCGCGGGCGACGGCGAGTTCTACTTTCTCGAAATCGCCGCGCGCGTCGGCGGCGCGTATATCGCCGAGACACACGAGGCCGCGAGCGGGCTGAACATCTGGCGCGAGTGGGCCAAGCTTGAACTGGCCGCCGCGCACGACGGTTATGCCTTGCCCGTCCCACAGCAACACTACGCCGGCATCGCCCTCTCGCTCGCGCGCCACGAGTGGCCCGACACCTCCGCCTTCAACGATGCAGAGATCGTCTATCGCCTGCGCAAACGCCATCACATCGGTCTCGTCGTCCGCGCGCCCGAACAACAGCGCGTGCTTGCACTGTTAGACGACTACGCCCGCCGCTTCAGCGCAGACTTCAGCGCCAGCGCACCGCCGCCCGAACGGCCGGAGTAGGGTGTTGAATTATGCCGGCTTAACTCGACGGGCGGGCGGTCGGCGGTAAGGTCGCGCTGAAGTCGCGTAGGAAGCGGGTGGTGTAGGCTGCGAGCAGTTGCTCGATCCTCTGTGGGTCGTGTGAGCGGATGATGAGACCGACGTGCGCGGGCTTGTGCATGCGCCAGACAATCTCGCGGTCGTTGTAGGCGGAGGTGTCGGGCCATTCTTCGCGCGCGAGTGAGACGAGCAGTCCGGCGTGATCGGCGCTGGCGAGCGGCACGTGGTAGGGCTGCTTGCCACCGGCGATCTCGATCTTGGCCCACTCGGCCCAAAGGTTGATGCCGGTCGCCGCTTCGATCAACTCGACGATGTTCGCGCCGCCAACACGCGCCGCCGTTTCGAGAAAATAAAGCTCGCCATCCTGATGACTGCCGATGAACTCCGTGTGCGAGACACCGCGCGGGAGTTTGAGCGCACGAAGCACGGCGCGATTGGCCGCTTGCAAGGCTTGCTCCTGGGCTGTGCCGCGTGGCAGCGTGCGCGTGGTGAAGATGCCGCCGCCGTGCGCCACGTCGAGCGGCGGCAGGCCATAGCGATTGCAGATCGAGAAGCGGATTTCGTGGTCGTAGACGATGGAGTCCACGTGATAAATGTCGCCGGGCACGTAGCGTTCGAGCAGGTGGAAAGATTGACGGTCGCCGAGCGCATCGAGCGCAGGCCAAAGTTCTTCGGGGGTGTTGATTATCTTGATGCCGGTGGCAGATGCCTCGAAGCGCGGCTTCAAGAGCCACGGCGCAGGCACGCGCGCCATATAAGCGCGTATGTTGTCGTAGTTGAGCGTGTGGACGAAGTCGGGCACGCGCAGGCCTGCCTCTTGCGCCTGCATGCGCATGGCGAGCTTGTCGCGGAAGTAGCGCGTGGTGGTCTCGCCTAAGCCCGGCACGCGCAGATGCTCGCGCAAGGCCGCGGCCTTTTCCAGATCGAAATCGTCGAGCGGGACGATGCGATCAATTTGTTCGGTGCGCGCCACGTAGCTGACGCTCTTGCAGGTGTCCTCTACATTCCACTGCTTGTCCACGTCGGGCATGTAGAAGATTTCATCTATCGCCTCGCGCGGCCAGTCGGCCTTGTCCTTGAGGCTGAGCGAAGTGAGCAACAACACACGCGCGCCCTGCCGCTTGCACTCGCGCATGAATTCCTGGCCCTTCTCATAGCTTGCCAGACAGAGGACGGTGAGCGGGCGTTGCGCGTCGTTCGGCATCACAGGGGCCACTCCTTAAATGAGAGCTGTTAGCGATTAGCTGTTGGCTAAAGACAAAAAGCTGAAAGCTAACAGCTAATCGCTAACAGCTTATAAGTCCCAGAAATTGCTGGTGATGATGCGGCGTGCCTCGTCGAGCGTGAGATCGCCTTGCGCGAGTTTATAGGCGATAGTGTCGGCATACGCAACGCGGCCGGCGTTGGTACGCTGGGCGGCCTGCGCGGGCGTGAAGCCGGCGCGCTCAAGTTCGCGCGCGTGGCGGGCGCGAAAGCAGCGTGCGCGCAGCCATTCGTCAATCTCTTCCGCATCATCGAAGCCGTGCGCGAGCCAATCGTACGCGACCGACGCGGCCGGTGCGCCTTGCAGCGCGACCTCCCCGTGCGCGGTCAGCACCGCGCACACTGCGCGTAAGAGTTCGCTCTGTTGTTCATCAGCCGCCATGCTGTTTTGGCGAAGCTTCGGGGGCAGCAATTTCGCGCGGTTAATCTATAGCGCATGCTGCCCGCTTGCCAAGTCGCGGCCACGGCGGACAGGGAGTACAGCGAGGTTTGCGCTTGAACGGCAGCCGCAACAGTTTCATAATCACAGCGAGGTAAAGCGATGAGCGAAGAGCCGACACCGCATTTACCGGATGCGCGCTCTTTCGAGGAGCGCGTGTTCGCGCGCTTCGACGCGATTGACGCGAGCTTGCGCGACTTCAACGTGCGCTTACAAGCGCTTGAAGCGCAGGCCTACGATACGAAGCCGATCTGGGAGCAGGCGTTGAAAGAGATCACAGAGACGCGGCGCGAGTTGTCGAGGCGGCTTGATCGCATTGAGAGCGTCGTGCATGAGACGCGCGCCGACCTGCGCGACGCGGAAGATCGGATCGACCGGCTGGAAGCAAAACCTGCGCAGTAGCTGCGACCATGCGGGAATTCCTGCGGAGCAGTTCGTGCCTGACGTAGTGATGACTTTAACGACCGTCGCCATCGGTGGCTTCACATCTAATTCGGGCAAGACCACGCTCGTGTGCGAGTTGCTGCGAGGCTTGCCCGGCTGGGAGGCGATCAAACAGACGCGCGGGCACTATCGCTCGTGCGGCAAAGACCCGCACACGTGTTGCGTCAGCCATTTGCTCGGCGACGAGCCGACGCTGCGCTCAGGCCGCGCGGAGACTTATGCGCTGGGCAAAGACACGGGGCGTTATTGGGACGCGGGCGCGGCGAACGTGCATTGGCTCATCGCCGCAGACGGACAAGTCGAGCGCGGCATCAAGAGTGCGCTCGCGCGCGTGCGTGCGCCGGGCGTGCTAGTCGAAGGCAACAGCTTTCTGCCTTACGTGCCGGTTGATTTCACGATTATATGCGTGCCACAGCGCGCGGAGAAGATCAAGCCGACGGCCCGCCGCGCGCTGGCGCGTTGCGATGCGCTCTATCTGTTCACCGAAGCGTTGGATGATGTGACACACGCGCGGGCGCAATTCGCTGCGTGGCGTGCGACCGCCGCAGACGCTGATGCGTTGCAACGCATCCCTGTGTACACACGCGCGGAGTTGCCGGAGCTGTTAGCACGCGTGCGCGCGTTGCCAACGGCGGTTGCTATCTAACTTAACGCGAGCAAAAGGATTCCCCTATGCAAGGTCACATACATCAACTCAACTGTTCGGATGGCGGTGTGCCGAAGCGACCTGTGGCTGAAGCCCTATTAACACGCACGGGTCTCGTCGGCGACCGGCAAGAGCATCCCGATATTCACGGCGGACCGGAGCGCGCCCTCTGTCTCTATGCGTTGGAGCGCATCGAGGCGTTGCAGGCCGAAGGGCATCCGATCTATCCCGGCTCGGTCGGCGAGAATGTGACAATCGTCGGGCTTGATTGGGCGCAACTCGCGCCCGGCGCGCGGCTCGCGCTCGGCGATGAAGTGATCATCGAGATCAGCAAGCCCGCCAATCCTTGCAACTCACTCGTCGCCTCGTTCATCGGCGGCGAGTTCAAACGCATCTCACAAAAGTTGCATCCCGGCGAGTCGCGCCTTTACGCGCGCGTGATCCGGACGGGGCGGCTCGCGCCGGGGCAGACCGTGCGCGTGTTATCGAATGGCGACGGCGTAGGTGAAGGAGTAGTTAAGTGACGGATGCGAACGAACCGCAAGCGCAGCGGGCGGCGGGCGCGCAGCCGAAACGCGCGCTCCTCCTCGTGGATATTCAAAACGATTTCTGTCCGGGCGGCTCGCTCGCCGTGCGTGAGGGCGACCGGGTCGTGCCGGTCGTTAATGAGCTACAAAAACATTTCGATCTGATCGTCGCGACGAAGGACTGGCATCCTGCCGGTCATTCAAGCTTTGCGACACTCTGGCCGCCGCACTGCGTGCAAGCGAGCGCCGGCGCAGAGTTCGTGCCCGCGCTCGACACGGGCCGCATCACGCGCACGTTCCTCAAAGGCACGGACATAGAAGTTGATTCTTATAGCGGCTTCTTCGACAACGAGCATCGGCGCGCCACCGGTCTCGGCGACTATCTCACCGCGCAGGGCGTGACCGACGTGGTTATCACGGGCCTCGCCACCGACTACTGCGTCAAGTTCACCGCGCTCGATGCGCTCGCGCTCGGCTTCCACACGACGGTCGTCAAAGATGCCTGTCGTGGCGTCGAGGTCAATCCCGGCGATACGGAGAACGCCTTGCGCGAAATGGCGGCGGCGGGCGCAAAGATTGTCGAGAGCAGGGAATTGTTGGCGGCGAGTTAGCGCCATATTACCCAAGCCTTATCTACCACGGACGAAATCTCTACCAACGCTCTTGTAACTTAACGAGTTCGCGCGGCGCAGCCGTCAGCCGCACATCGAGCTTGAGACTTGCTTCGACGTGCGATGAGGCGTTGTGCAGGCGGAGCGAGAAAGCCCAGCCTTGATCGAAGGTCAGCAGGATTGTGTTGTCGGAATGCGGCTTGAATGCAATGACGTTCAACTTAGCCGGTAGGGGCAAACGCGTGATGTTGACGGCTGATCCGCTTGGGCCAGATAGCTGTTTGCTCGCGGTTGGGATTTTACTGTCCGCGTTGCGACCGAGTGTGCCCGCGAAAGAGAATGCTTGCACGGTCGTTGTGCGGTCGGGCACGGAGACGATCAGTTTGTAGAAATCTTGCCGGCCGAGGAAGTAGGTGGTGAGCGCGGCGGGCGCGTCTGTGTGTTGGCGCGCGAGCCGTTCGAGTTGCGCCGCGAGCGCCGTTAGCACGGGGCGGTAGAAGCGTGCGGCCTTTTCCTGTTCGGTGAGATTGAGCGAGCTCCAATGCGCGCCGACGGCGGCTAGTTGCTCTAGCTCTGTAAAGGTCGGTTTGATGGCGGCGAAGTAAACGGCATCGCATGCGTGTGCCGTCCAGTGCTGACAGAAGTCGAGCGTGCGCGCGAGGCGCGGGTTCTTCGCTACGTCGTTGTTGTGCTTGACGGAGATGCCGAGCGTCCAGCCGCGCTCACTCGCAACGACTACATCGCGCACGTCGCCTGCTTCGCCTTGTGCGTCCGCTTGTATGCGCAAGGTGAAGCGATCAGTTGCGGCAGGGGTCTGCAACAGAGGCTCAAGGCGCGCGAGCAGGCGCACGCCGGCCCGCGCGCCGAGATCATATTTGGCGCGCGTCTCCGGCACGAGCGCGTCGTAACGACGGCGGGCGGTCTGGGCTGCGTCGGAATCGGCGAGCGAGCTTTGCGCGGCGTGTGCGTGCAGCCAGTCGAGCAGCGCGGCGGCGCAGGCATACTCCAACGCCTTGCCGTAAGCTTGCTGCTTCTGCGCGAGTAGCGCAGCTAAGAGTGAGGTGGGATAAATCATCGGGTTGCTCTGCGCGGCGAGGTCGCGCGCTGGTTCATTAGTTTAGAAGTTACGCAGTTGAACGAAAAATGCGGAAGCCCGCACGAAGTAAGGGCGCAAAGTAAGGGCGCAAAGGATGCGCACACACACTCGACTAGCATGCGTGTTTCAGCAACTGCGTCACTCCTATAGTTATTCAATAATCACGCGGTCGGTCGCGCCGCGCCCGAAGGTTTCAGGATTGTACATCTCTTCGGCTTTGGGCGGGGGCACGATGTAGCGACCGGGCACAGTGGCCCGCGCCACGTAAGCGTAATCGTAGATGCCCTCGCGCAGTAGTGTTGTGAAAACTTCGGCGCGCTCGTCGCGCAAGTTTTGCTGCTCGTACCATGTGCGCGCCCACCACCAACGAGCGCGCATCGGCTCGGCCGTTTGTTTGTCTTTTGGCACGCTGCCCGTCGTGGCGAGCGCGGGGTTCAACGCTTCCAGTCCGGCGGGCAACGGGTCAACGAGCGCGACGTGATACCGTAGCGCGGGCGCGCTCATCGTCAGCCGCACACGCACGCGCGCACCCGCCTTGATACGCCACGCGCCAGCCGCGTCGCGCCGCACATCGCCCGCATCATCAACCGCTTCGTACACGCGCGCCACGGTGAAGCCGTAATCGGCCGCGCTCAACTGCGAACTCGTCGGTGCATAGCTCAGCCCGATGCGGTAATAGAGCCGTCCCTGGCCTTCTTTGCTGATGGTGAGGTCTTGCGTCGGCGCGCCATTGTCGGTCAGCACGTGCATGGGGATGTTGAGTTGCTGCCGGTCGGTCGTGCGCCCTTTGAACTCTTGCGCGCCGGCGAAGCGCGAGCCGAGCCACGTGCGTGCGGTGAAGTCGGGCGTCTGTTTTTCGTAGGTCGCAAAGTAGCGGTCGAGCGCGAGCAGCGCAAAGACGTTCTCCTGCGTGTTCAGCCAACGACCTTGTTTGCGCCCGCCGAGCAAGCCGCGCACGAGTTTCGGAATGAGATCGCTTTGCGGCTGATCGCCGATCAATGCATCGAGCAACACGGCGTCAGCGCGTTGGTCGGAACTGAGCAACAGGTACGCGCCGTCGCGGTAAGCGTTGACGAAGTGGGCCGTGGCGGCCGTCTCCGTCACGTGATTGTTGAGATAGCGACGAATGGCCGCGACTTCAAGCTTAGAATTGCTATCGCCGGACAGCACCGGCAACAGCCAGCCCAACGCTTCGAGCGACAAGCCGTTGACGCCCGCCGTGCGCAACGCCTCGCGCGCCTGCGCCGCATCGCGCTCGCTCAACTGCTGGCGAACATAGAGCGCGTAGGCTATGAGCGCGCGACGACATTCGATGGGGTAATCGGCGGGGATGCGCTGTTCGATCCCGCGTAGATAATACTGCGCCCGCGCGGTCATCTCCGGCGGCACGGCAAAGCCTTTCGCGTGCGCGCGTGCGAGGGCATGCGCGACATGTATGCTGACGTAGGGCCAGGATTTTTCGCCGCGCCGCCAGAAGCCGAACCCGCCGTCGTAATTCTGCAAGGCGGCAAGCCGTTGCAGATCGCGCGCCACCGTCGCTTCGATCTCTGCGGGCGGCGGCAAGTCTTTCGTCTGGAACTCCGTTAGCACATCGCGCAAAGCGGCTACGGCCAGCACGCGCGACGCGAGTTGCTCGGCGCACTCGTAAGGATACGCGTGCAGATAGAGCAGCGCGTCGGTCAACTCTTGCAACTGCGTCGAGGCGGTCGTGATCTCAAGACCGCCGAACTGCGGGTTCACATCGCGCGGCGGTTGCACGGGCTGCACGATTGCGCCCGCGTCCAACGCGCCGTAGGTGGCGAAGGCTTCAGTCGTGGCCGGCGTCCAGACGGGCAGACTGATGTCGGCTGCGTCCGTCCAAGCGCCGGCGATTGCGCCGACTTGAAAACGGGCCGTGCCTGCGCGCTCCGCCGCGACGGGCAGACGCACCTCGACGCGCTCATTGGCCGGCACGCGCACGCCGCGCCCCGCACCATCGGTCAACTGTGCGTTGGTGGCGCGCACGGCCAACTGTACGTCGAGCGGCGCGTCCGTCTGGTTCTGCACGACGACGGGCAACTCAAAGTGGTCGCCGAAGTTGAGAAAGCGCGGCGCGGACGGGCGCACCATCAACGGCAGCCGCGCCGTGATGCTCGCCTCGTGCGTGCCGAACTGCTGCGCGCCCGCGACCGCCACGGCCATGACGCGATAACGCGACAGGTTGTCGGGCAACTGCACGGTGACCGTCGCCCGCCCGCGCGCATCGGTCGGCACGGACGCGGCGAAGAGAGCCAGCGCGTCGAAGTTCATACGGGCGCGGATCGCTGGCGCGCTTTGACCGCGCGCGGGCGTGGCCATAGGGCGCGCACGTGCGGCGCTCGCGCTCTTAGCAAACGCCATCGGAACTTTCGTCGCATCCATATCACTTGCGATCACCTCAGTGCGCATCGCCATTAGCACAGAGCTGCCACGGCCCCCGCCGCCTGCGCTGCTGCCCACGCCAAAGCTGCGCCTGCTATAAGTAAAGAATCCATCACCGGCAAGCACCGCGCCGCCCGGTGGTACGGGCGGCACTTTCGCGGTCAAGGCAGCAGGGTCGGCGAGCGTGAGCATGTCGCGCAGATGATGCTCGGACGTGCCGTCTGCGAGCGCGCTGTAGATGAGCGCGAGCGGATCGCCAAGCTTGTAATCCGTCAACGCCAGCACCGACTCGTCCACGACGACGACGGCCACGTCGCTGTTAGCCACCGGCTCTCCGTTGGCAGCGCGCACTTCGACGTTCACGTCCGTCCGTCCGCCCGGCTCAAGCGTCGTTGCGCCGGGCACGGCCTTGACCGTCAGCTTGCGCGCACGCGGCGGCACGCTCAGATTCAACTCGCCGCTTGCATAAGCGGGCCGCTTCGGCAACTGCGGATCAGTTTGCGCCTGCGCGTCTGTGCGCGCGGCTGCGCCGACGAGCGAAACGTGCGCGTGCAGGTTCGGCGTATAAGCGTCTTTGATCGGCACGCGCAGCACCGTTGTTGCTTCAGTCAATGCAAACTCTTCGCTCGCCACGATGCCGTTGCGCCGCAACGTCAGCAACCCGGTCGCCGGATAGAACGGCGCACGCACCAGTAACTGCGCCGTGTCGCCCGCCGCATACTCTCTGCGGTCGGGAATCAACTCGACCCGCTCCTCTTCAAGCCCGCGCTGCGGCGGCTCATCGCCGCCCGCGACCCATAACATCAACTCGCTCTCGTTCACGCGCCCGCGCTCGTCCGCGACCGTCGCCGTGACGCGATACTCGCCGCCTGTGCGCGTCTGAAAACTGCACGGCACGACCGTCAGCGCAGAGGCGACGGCGCACTCCTGCACGTCCGTCTCGCGCTCGTGCCACTTGCCTTGCTCTTGCACCGAATCGAGCCGCGCCGCGTGCATACGTACGGTGCGCCCTGCCACCGCATTGCCATCAAGGTCTGTGACGATCCCTTGCACGACGAGCGGCGTGCCGCGCGCGACGAACGTGCTATCGCTGCGCAAGCCCACATACACGTCGGCCGGATGAACGAGCAGCGGCGTCGTCGCCGTCCACGCTTGCCGGTTCACATCCGTCACGTTCGCTTCGACTGTTACATTCGTCGGGCGCGCGGGCGTGACCGCATCGAAGTCGATCCGCAGATGATGTTTGCCCGCCGCGTCCGTGCGGCCCGCGAACGTCTGCGTCTGCGGCACGGTCTGTGCGCCGGTTGCGCTCTCTTCAGTCTCTTCGTTAGCAAGCGCGTCCGCCTCGTCGCGCCACCATGCGTGCCAACGCCCGAACGTGAACTCGCTGCGGTTCGGCGGCGTGAACGATGCAGGCGTCGCGGTCACACGCCAGTTCACCGCCGCATCAGCCAACCCGCCGCCCGCGTAATATGTCGCGCTCGCGGTCACGTCCGCCCCCGTGCCAATGATGTGCGGCCCTTGGCTCGCCTCCGTCCCGACTTCAAACTCGGGGCGGCGAAACTCCTGCACTTGAAACTGATGCACGTGCCGCTCTCCGTCCGCGCTACGGCCCGGCAGACCGAGGACGAGCGTCGCATCGCCAAGATTCATCGTGCCCGGCAGTTTGAGCGTTGAGTCGAAGCCGCCGAGCGCGTTGAGTTGCAGCGTGGCTGAAAGAATCTTATTCGAGCGTGCGTCATACAAATTGTATTCGACGCTCGCGCCCGCTTCGCCTAGCAAGCTGATGTCACCCGTTTGCTCGCGCATGAAGTGGCGCACCCAACCTTTAACGTGTACCTCTTCGCCGGGCCGGTACAGTCCGCGATCATCGAACACGTACCAGCGCAAGGCATCTTTCGGCGCTGCCTGCTGCCAACTGCTCTCGTTCATCCACCAGTAAAGATGCTCCGGCAGGATGGCGATCTCCGTGCCGTGCTGCGCGACCAAGAGACGCGGCGCAGGCGTGGACTTGTCCGGCAAAGACAGACGCGCCAGCCCGTCCGCACCGCTCCGCGCGCCATCGCTGTTGTCCGCCGGTTCAATCCGCATGCGCACGTCCGCGAGCGGGCGGCCGTCTTTTAACGAAGTGGCCCAGCCGCGCAATTCCGCGTGATCCACGAAAGCGTCGAGACCGATGTTGGTTCGTTGCACCCACGCGACGAGCGGCGCGTCGTCCGCATCGCGCGCACGCGCGGACGGTTCGACCAAGACGAGCGCTTGCCCCAAGCCATCCGTGAGCGCAGTCCGCAAATCGAGCCGCGTCTCGAACATCTCATCCGGGTGCGCGGGCAGCGCGATGCTCTTGTTGGTGACGAGACGACCGGGCAACTTGGGCGGCCCCATATATTCGCCGCGCCGGTCGCGCATGTAGGCGGCGAAGCGCGGCCAGTCGGCCGGCGTGACCGCATAGAGTTTGTAGCGTAGGCGCGGCTGATTGACGGTGAAGATGGAGAAGAGCGGCGGCGCGGACGGATCGAGCACGACGAACTCTCCGCCCGCCGCGTTGAGCGACGGCAATGCGGGTCTGGTATTGAAGACGACATTCGTGTCTGTGCCGAGCGTCTGGCCGAAAGTGTCTTTGAGCGCGCGATCAAGCGTGACGCGATAGCGCGTGCGCCCGCGCTTCGTGCCTGTGATGATGAGCGTGCCGTCGTTAATCTCGACCTGCATATCCGCGAGCGGCGGCGCAACATGCACTTGCTCCGGCTGCAAGGCTGCGGCGTCCAGCGGATTGCTGAACGTGATGTCCCAAGCGGTGTCGGGCGTGCAGCCGCCATCGTTGTAGTCGTTGCACTCGTGCGCCACGACGCGCAACGTGCTGTGCGTGCGGAACGTAAAGCTCTGCGGTTGCGTGGTCAGGCGCGGGCCTTCCAACGAAGGCGTGCCGGGGACGATGACGACCGAGACCAGCGCGCCCGCCGGTAATAATGCTGTTTTGTGCGCGGCATCGTTCTTGGATGCGACGCGAAACGCAAGCCAGCGGCCCGCACCGGCCGCGCTGGCGAGTTGGCGCACCTCTTTGTCGGCCGTCACTTCCTCATCCGTCGCCAGACGCAACGGCCACACGACGGGGCCGGTCTGCACCTTGATCTTATGCAACACTGCCGCCGGATCGATCTGCTGATCGAAGGCGACGAAGAGCAGCGGGTCGCGCGGCTGCGCGGTCGCATCAGCCTGCGGGTAACTCGTCTGTAATTGCGGCGGCGGCGTACTGAACCGCCAAGCGGTGGCCGTTGCAAGTGTGCCTGCCGATGCGGAGTGTGTGCCCGCCGCGACCTCGACGCGATAAGCAGTCGCCATCGGGAAACGATTCGTCGGCTCAAAGAGCAATGTGCGCGTGCCGAGCCAACGCCAGCGCCCTGGCGGTTGCGGCGTGAGCTTGACCGGCCCGGCTTGACTTGCCAACTCTGCCTGCGCCGAGACGGCGACCATTGGTTGCGAGAACGTGATGCTCAATTGCGGCGCGATGCTTACGTCGCCGACGGGTGCGCGCCGTACGACGGTGAGCGCGCCGGGCGTACCGCGTGCAGGCATAGCTGCTGTGCCCGTAGTTGTTGATGGCGGGAACGCGACGTTGATCGTGTTCCCTGTGCTAGGCGGCGGCGAGTCTGCACGTAATGCAAACTCCTGTTGGTCGGCGGCTGCGGGCGGCGGCAACGCGCAAGCATGCGCTCCGTCTCAGCGTCCGACAAACGCATAGCGGGCGCGACCGGCACGGGACGCGGTGGTCGCTCCGCCTCCGTTGCGCCCTCACTCAAACGGAAACGCAAGCCGCGCGGCTGCGCGGGCGCGCGTTGTTGCGTTGTCGCGTCGTGGCTGTCCGCGCGCACGTTCGTCTGTGCGCCGACCGGCAGCACGGTATTAGACATGAGCGAGAGCAGCAGTAGGGAAGAGACGGCACGTCGGAGCTTGATCATGATCAGTTTACCGGGGCAGTGTTGACCTGAGTTATTACGCGCCTGCGCCTTGCAGTGTTTAGACGCGACGGCAGATGAGTTGTTCCCCGAAATGACAAATCACGCGCACACTTGTTTGCTGGCCCGGCGCAGCACGGCACTGTGTCTAGCCACACACGCACGCGTGGGCCAACCCGCATGCGCGCATGTTCAACGGGCCGGCCCGCGCGCCGTACTGTCGCGAGCCGGCACTGTCTGGCGGCACGTGTCCGCCGTGCCGTCCGCGCCCTGATAATCCGCCTGCGGCGATGAATGGGCCACAGGATGCGCACCAACGACACACAGACAAGAGACGTGCGGGGCGACGGGCAACAACAAATGGAACGTATGAGCCGGACAAACTTGCCTGCGTGCTTGCTTGCGCTGCGCGAAAACATAACGCGTATGCGTGCCGCGTGTGTGCGTCAGCGCAAACTGCTCATCGGGTTGCTGGCTTTGCTGCCGCTCGTCTGCCTGTTCGGTGCGTGGCGCGTGCAGCGCGATGCGCGTGCGCGACTCGCCGACGAACGGGCGCGGTTAACGCGGCAGCACCTCGTTCCGTTTGAAACAAAATTGCACCCGGCTCTCAACCGGCCCGAGGTGCAAATCTGGCAGAGCGCGCAACACGTCCGCGCCATCGCGCGTTTGCACGATGCTTACTTCGCCGCGACTGACGGCGGGCTGCTTGCATTGACGCAGACGGGCGCGCCCGTGCGCCACTACACGGTGCTGGACGGCTTGCCCGAAAGCGATCTGACGAGCTTGGCCGCGTGGCATGACAAGTTGTTTATCGGCACACGCACGCAAGGTCTCGTCACCTTCGACGGCGCACGCTTCGAGAGCTATCGCTGGCCCGACCGCAAGCCGCAGGCCATCACGGCGCTGCTCGCAGATGCGAGTCGCTTACTCATCGGCACGTTTGCGGGCGGTCTCATCGAGTTCGATGGACAACAGTTCACAGAGTTGAAAGCAGGCGTGGACGAGCGCCGCCTGACTCAGATCAATTGTCTCGTGCGCGCGGGCGCGCGACTCTACGTCGGCACATACGCCGACGGGTTGTGGGTGCTAGAGGCCGGACGTTGGCTGCACTACACGACCGACGCGGGGCTGCCGTCGAACCGTGTCGTCGGCGTAGTCGCGGATGACGCGCGCGTGCTTGTCGGCACCGACTTCGGGGTTGCCACCGCCCAAGTTGCTGAGCTGTCAGCGCCGGAACAGGCGCGGGCGAATCCGTTTCACCTCATCATTACGTTGCCCGCGTTGGCCGGTTTACAAGAGTTCAATGGGCGCGTGCTGCTCTGTCAGGACGATGGCAAGTTGTTCGTGTTGGCGGCGCGTGAAGCGCACGGGCCGCAGTTGCAAGCAATCACCTGGCGCGATGCACGAACAGCGCATGACAGTTTGACTGAATGCCGCTTGCTCGCGCTCGCGGACGAGCTTTGGCTACTCACGAGCGCTGGTGTGTGGCGCACGAATACAACTGCCGTGACGGACTCTGTCTCAACGCGCGCAAGCTTCGCGCTCACGCCGTTCATGCCACTAGATGCAGGACGTGGGCCGGTAAGTAATGTCGTCGCCGCGCTCGCGCTCGACGGCGCGGGCCGCCTCTGGGTCGGTAGCTTCCGCGACGGCATAGACATCCTCGCGCCCGACGGTCGTCGTCTGACGCATCTCGCGACAGACACGACGCGCGAAATCAACGCGCTCGCATACGCGCCCGATACCAACACGATGCACGCGGCCACCGCGCAAGGTCTCGCGCGCTTTGATGCAGCATTGCACGAGACGCACACGGGCGCGGCCGACGGTCTGTTGAGCAACGCGATCACCGGCGTCGCCGTGCTGCCCGCACAGGACGCACAGGGAAGTGTGGGGCAAGCATCTGCGGCGGGCGCGGCGCATCACGCGCAGGATGCGGAGTTGGTGTGTGCTACGAGTCGCGGTCTCAGGTTCGGCGCAGGGGGACGCTGGCGCGGGTTGACGACCGTGCAAGGACTGCCGAGCAACAGTCTCTATGCGGTGTTGCCGCACGGGCGCACGGTCTACGTCGGCACGCTCGGCGGGCTGGCCGAAGTAGCGGCGGGGCGCGTCGTGCGCACCTTCACGGACGCCAACTCAAAACTCACGCACAACTGGGTCACGGCTCTATGTGCCGCGGGCCCGCGCCTGTTCATCGGTACGTACGGCGGCGGCGTGTTCGAGTTGCTGCCGGCGGGCGAGTTGCGCCCGTTCGCAAGCGAGACCGGGCAGTTCACTGTAAACCCGAATGCTTTATGGAGCGACGGTGCGCGACTCTACGCGGGCACGCTTGACGGCGCATGGGTTTTAGATTTGCGCACGCAAAAGTGGACGCACCTACAAGCGGAGTTGCCCGCGCCGACCGTGCTGAGCGTGACGGGCGATGAACGCTATAGCTACTTCGGCACGACGAACGGCATCGCGCGAATCGCGGGCAGCTATTTTGAGTAGCAGAGCTTTTGCGTGTGAACACGTGTCAGTACCGCCTGCGGTAGCGGGCGGGTCGGCGGTAAGCAACACACCCGCCCGCTTGCAGCAGGCGGTACTGACTTAACTGCTCAAGGCAAGGACGCAGAGAGAAGCATGATGAGATTCAGAGCGCATTACACTATCGTCGTCACGCTCGGCTGTGCGCTGGTGGCGGCGCTTTGTTGCCCCGTGCCGCGTAGCGCGGCGCAGTCGGGTGTGCTAGTGCCTTCGTCGCTGAAGGATAAGCCGGACGAGAATCTGCTCTCATTGCAGGTGATGAATGTGGACGTGCTGATTGATAATCAACACGCACGCATACGCGTCCGGCAAATCTTCGACAACCACACGGCACAGGCGCTCGAAGGTAAATTCCTGTTCGCGCTGCCGCCGCCGGCTGCGGTCTCCGACTTCGCCGTCTGGGACGGCGACACGCGCATCCCCGGTGTGATGCTGGAGAAGCGCCGCGCCAATGCCATCTACACGCAACTCAAGCAGCCGCAGCTCGATCCCGGTCTCTTGCAACAGGACGACGAGCATGAAGGGCGCGCCGCCTTCAACGCCAAAGTCTGGCCCATTCCCGCCTATGGCACGAAGCGCGTCGAGCTTGAGTACACCGAGACATTGCCGGTCGAAGGTCTCGTCTCGCATTTCACCTTCCCGTTGAAACCTTCGTTCGGCGATCCGCAGCATGTCGGCGAGTTCAGTCTGCACCTGCACGTCTTGAGCGATTATCCGTTCACGCCGCTCGCGCCGCAGAGCAATGCGTACCCACTTGGCGTTGCGACGACTAACGCACATGAGTTCACGGCCGATTTTCAAGCGCGCGACATCGAGTTGAAAGACGACTTCTCGTTCGACTACCGGATCGATGTGCCCGACAGCACGCTCTCGTTCATCGCCTATCGCGCGCCCGAACAGATCACGGCGTACGATCTGCGCGATCCCGCGCTCGCCGCGCGCAACCCCGACGGCTACTTCGCCGCCCGCGCACTCTTCAACGAACAGCATGCGCGAGCCGACAGTCGAAGTAATAACGCGCCGCAGTCGCAACATCCGCGCAACTTGATCCTGCTATTCGATGCGTCGCTCTCAATGTACGGCGACAAACTCACCCGCGCAGTCGAGGCGCTCGACTATTTTCTGCACGGCTTGACGCCGCAAGACAGGTTCAACCTCGTCCTCTTCAACGAAGACACGCAGGTGCTTGCGCCCGCGCCGCTCACGGCAACACCGGAGCACGTCGAGCA
>JANMAD010000107.1:0-4364 GCA_031359515.1 Acidobacteriota bacterium
CAAGCCGTAGAACGTGCCCGCCGCCGTTTTGCCCGCGACGATCACGCCGTCCGCATTGACGCTCAACAGATAAGCTTCATCATCGAGTTGCGCCGACGCATACACACCCGCGCGTTTGAGCGCCGCTCGCACGGGCGCGCTCTCGATCAGACCGATCAAGATCGCGCGTCGCCCACGCCGTCCATCCAGTTTGAGCGGCAAATCGACGGTCGCGCGCACGTCGTCAATAAAATCCTGCGCAGCGAAGCGATCATCCTCCGCGCGTGGGTCAGCCAGCACAATACTCACGTCGCGCCCCAAGCGAAACGATGCCCCCGTCTGCATCAACTGTCGCGGGCGCGGAATGATCTGCACGTCGGCCGGGCCGGGGGCGTTCTGCGCGGGTGCGCCCGCCTGCGCGCAACATGCGATGGCCGCCATGATGACAGCGCAGCAAATAGCGGCCGGACGAACTAAGAGGCTTCGTGCTAGAGTGTTAAGCATATTGTTCGTTGCATTGTGGGCACGGCCCGTCGTGTCGCTGTGCTGCTAGAGTCGCGCCCGGAGATGAAATGATTGAACGCGGGCCTTTTTACTCGAAACGGGTCGCGGAGGGCAAACTGATACTCGCCGGCGGGAGGACAAAAGTTTGTCGCTGATGCTGCAAGAGATCGCGGAACAGCCCGACGCGCTCAGGCAGACGATTGCATTGGAGCGCGCGAAGGTGGCGGCGTTGGGTCGCTTTCTGCGCCAGCGCGAGATCGATTTGATCGTGCTAGTCGCGCGTGGCAGTTCCGACAACGCCGCGCTCTTCGGTCGCTACTTGATCGAGATCGCCACAGGCATTCCGGTCTCGCTCTGCGCGCCGTCGGTGCATACGCTCTACGGCGCGCGTTTGAATTTGCAGCACGCGCTCGTCGTCGGCGTCTCGCAGTCGGGCGCGGGCGAGGACATCAATCGCGTGTTGGAGAACGCGCGGGCGGGCGGCGCGTACACGGTCGGGATCACGAACGAAGCCCAATCGGCGATGGCGGGCCTCGTTGATGAGACGCTATTGATGCACGGCGGGCGCGAGCGTTCGGTCGCGGCGACGAAGACGTTCACAGGCCAACTGCTCCACTTCCACATGCTCGCCGCCGCGCTCGCGGATGGCGAATGGGCGCGGCATGATTTCGCAGCGATCCCTGATCTGGCCGCAGCGGCGCTTGAGTTGCTCCCGCAGATCAAGCAACTCGTCGAGCGTTATGTCTTCATGGAGAACTGCGTCGTAGTCGGGCGCGGCTTGCTCTACGCGAACGCTTACGAGTTCGCGCTCAAGCTGATGGAGACTTGCTACATCGTCGCGGAAAGATTTTCGTCGGCGGATTTTCTGCACGGCCCGTTGGCGATGGTCGAACGCCACTTCCCCGTCCTCGTCTTCGCCGCGCCCGGCCACGCGCTCGATAGTACACGCACGTTGCTCGCACGTCTCAACGAACTACGCGCCGACACGCTCGCCATCACCGGCGACGACGAAGCCGCCCGCACCGCCACGCGCGCCCTGCGCCTGCCCGCCGCCATAGACGAATTCCTCGCCCCCATTCCCTACATCATCCCCGCGCAACTCTTCGCCGCGCTGCTCGCCGATGCGAAGGGGCTTGACCCCGATGCGCCGCGCTCGCTGTCTAAGGTAACGCGCACGCTCTGAAGCGGCAGACAGCACGTGGCATTGATGAATATGACTCAGGTTGCGACCTGCCGCATTATGGCTTAATCGTAGACTTTTTATAGTTAGCCAAGCAGTTGCCGTAAGGCGTTTTGATGACCAACCTGAGCGGTTTAATTTTCTCACGCGCGACGACCTCAGCCGGGCCACCGCACATCTGCTTGCCACCTTCAAGGTTGACGGTGGCTGTCACCAAATAGCTGCCGCCTTCGTAGCCTTTGAGGGTGAATCGGCCTTGCTCGTCAAGCTGCGCCGGGTAGCCCATCTGTCGCCAGCTACGTTCGGCATCCAAGAGGACTACCGTAGTCGCACCTGTGGCCGGTCGCCCGTCCGGCCAGACAACGACGCCTGTAATCTCGCGCTCGCCGAGGCGACGTGTGAGATGCAAGTCTTTGTCCGCTATCCGCTCGCCCTCGCCGATTATCAGTACTGTGGCCGATGCCTGCGCCTCCACGCCGGGATAGAAGGTGCGCGGATATGGCTTGCCGTTAAGTCCCGGCATGCCTTCAGGGTTAATCACGAGCAGATAATTACCCGGCGGCAACCATTTGAGTTCATAACGCCCATCGGCGTTTGTGTAAGCGGTGAGTTTCTTGTCGTAAGGCAGAGTCTCGACGGGGCCTGCGTCAACGGGCACAAGGTTGACGGCCAAATCCGGCACAGGCAGGTCTCTGTCATCGGTCACACGTCCGGTTACCTGCCCGTTCCACGTCGCGGCCAAGTACACTTCGTTACATCCGCTCGCGTGTAGCTCGACCTTCGTGTCAGTCCCGCCTAGATAGTCGGGCACAGCGGCTTTGACGTTGTAGCGGCCTGCGGCCAAGTCGCCCAACTGGAAGTTGCCCTCCGCGTCGGTGAGTGTCTCATGTCGCCCGCTCGCGCCCTCAACGATGATCTGCACATTCGCCATCGGCTCGTTCAGATATTTACCCGTCGCGAGATCGCGCCCCGTGCGTTGCAAGTGGCCGTAGAGCGTCGCCGTGGTTGGCGCTTTGGCCAAGTTGTGGATGTATTCAAGCTCAGCCGCTGCTTTGTCGAGCGGTTTGGTGGGAGTACAGATACTCGTGTAGAGTCGGCTGTCTTGTTGACCCGGATAGGCGTAAACGAGGTAGTGCCCGCCCTTCTCGAAAGCAAAGCCGCAATCGCCGCCGCCGTTGCCGGTCACCACTTCGGCGTTCGGCCCGCTCACCCCGCGCAAAGCCTCTTCAACATTAAAGCGCACGAGTTTCTGCTGATAGACCTGCTGGCGCTCGCCCGCGCCAATCGTGGTCGGCGTGCTGGAGATGTCGCTTACTTGGCCGACGAACACGATGGGCGTGCGCCAGTAGTTTGCGCACGGGCGCATGCTTCCCATCGCGCAACTGCACGCTGCCGCATCCCGCGGCCACAAGCCAAACACAGCGCAAGCCGTTAATAGCGCTGCGAGTTTCGCCAATTTGCTCATCCTTATAAACACCCTCTCTATATCGAACTCTCTTGTCACCAGCTTGAACACGTCTGTTGCCATATTCTTGCAGGTGTTCACTTGACCGGCACAAGCCGCATGATGCGGTCGTCGTCTTTAGCGGGCGAGCCGCGCCCGTCGCGGTTGGAGGTGGCGAAGTAGAGCGCGCCGTCGGGGCCTTCGATTACGTCGCGGAGGCGGCCGTATTGGTGGTCGAGCAGGCGTTCTTGCGAGACGACGCGGCGGCCGTCCAAGACGACGCGGATGAGCGTCTCGCCGCGCAGGGTGGTGAAGAAGAAGTTGCCTTTGAACTGGGGGAAGCCGTTTGCGTTCGTGCCGCGATAGAAGGTCGCGCCTGAAGGGGCGACGGCGGGCGTGTACTCAAGCAGCGGCGCTTCGAGACCGGCGCGCGTCTGCGTGTGATGAATCGTGGGCCAGCCGTAATTTTTGCCGCGCTCGACGATGTTCACTTCGTCGCCGCCGCCGGGGCCGTCGAAGCCGGAGGGGCCGTGTTCGGTCTCGAACAACAGATTCGAGCCGGGCTGCCAGTCGAGACCTTGCGAGTTGCGATGGCCGTAAGTCCAGATTTCAGGCCGCGCATTCGGTTGATTGACGAACGGATTGTCGGGCGGAACTGTGCCGTCATCGTTGAGCCGAAGTGTCTTGCCGCCGAGTGAGTTTAGCTGTTGCGCGATCTCGCGCGAGGTCGCGTCACCCGTCGTGATGTAGAGCTTGCCGTCAGGGCCGAAGCGCAGGCGCGTGCCGGCATGGAACTGCGCGGCGGGCAAGTTCTCGATGATCACTTTACGATCAGCCAACGCGTTGCCGGTCTCGCGGAAGCGCACAACGCGCACGCGCTGCTCGTCGCCGCGATAGGCATAAGCGAGATAGAGCAGGTGGTTCTGCGCGAACTGCGGGTGCAGCGCGAGACCCATCAAGCCGCTCTCGCCCGTCGGCTCGACATCGGCGATGGTCGCCAACGGCTCGGTGCGCAGCTTTCCGTTCTCGAAGACGCGCACGCGCCCCGGTCGCTCGGTGAACAGCATGCGCCCGTCCGGCGTGAAGACGATGGCCCACGGCACGGCGAGATTCGCCACGACCGTCTCGACGCGAAACTGCACTGCGCCGCCTTCCGCGCTCGCCACCTCGCCCGCGCCGCGTCCGGGCGGCGTGTGCGTGCAAGCCGCAGCAAAGAACGCCGCCAGCAAAACGATCTGATACATCATGGGCTTCATC
>JANMAD010000185.1:0-7345 GCA_031359515.1 Acidobacteriota bacterium
GGAGGCCAAGGAAGAGATCACGCTCGACCTGAATGAGATGGCCAAAGGCTTGAAGTTCATGGCCGTCGGCGCATACGTTGTCAGTGACGACGGCAACCTGCTCGCCTACACGACCGACTCAACCGGTTATCGCCAGTACACGCTCCACGTCAAAGACCTGCGCACCGGCCAATTGCTGCCCGACACGGTCGAGCGCGTGGACACGGTCATGTGGGCACAGGACGGCAAGACCATCTTCTACGTGACCGAAGACGATGTGACGAAACGCTCCGACAAGTTCTTCCGCCACGTACTGGGCACGGACGCGCACGAACTTGTCTATGAAGAGAAGGACGAGTTGTACGACCTCGGCGCGTATCGCACACGCGACCGTGCGCTCATCGTCGTGCAAAGCGAAAGCAAGACGACGGCCGACGCGCGCTACATTCCGGCCGATCAGCCGACGGCCGCGCCGCGCCTCGTGCTTGCGCGCCAGACCGATCACAAATACTTCATCGATCATCGCGGCGACTTGCTCTACATCCGCACCAACAAGGACGCAAAGAACTACCGGCTCATGACCGTGGCCCTTAGCGACCCGGACATGAAGAACTGGAAAGAGATCGTGGCGCACCGGCCTGAAGTGAAGCTCGACGACTTCGATCTCTTCAGTAACCATCTCGTGCTGTCCGAGCGCGCCAAAGGCTTGCAGACGCTGCGCATCATTGATCTGCATGACAACAAGGCGCACGAGATCAGTTTTCCCGAACCCGTCTATACGGCCGCCCTCGACGCGAACCGCGAGTTCAACACGACGACCTTGCGCTTCCGCTATCAATCGTTGACCACGCCGAATTCGGTCTTCGACTACGACATGAATGCGCGCAAGCGCACGCTGCTCAAACAGACCGAGGTGCTGGGCGGCTATAACCCGGCGAACTACACCGCCGAGCGCGTCTATGCGACCGCCGCCGACGGCACGAAGATTCCGATCTCGCTCGTCTATCGCAAAGGCACAAAGCGCGACGGCAAGAACCCGACGCTGCTTTACGGCTATGGCTCTTACGGCATTTCGATTGATCCGAACTTCAACTCGAACCGCGTGAGCCTGCTCGACCGCGGCTTCGTCTATGCCATCGCGCACATACGCGGCGGCGGCGAGATGGGCGAAGATTGGCGCGAAGCCGGCCGCATGATGTTCAAGAAGAACACCTTCACCGACTTCATCGCGGCGGGTGAATATCTGGTCAAAGAAAAGTACACAGCGAGCGACCGGCTCGTGATTCAAGGCGGCTCGGCGGGCGGGCTGTTGATGGGCGCGGTCGTGAACATGCGCCCCGATCTCTTCCATGTCGTCATCGCGCAAGTGCCGTTCGTTGATGTCGTCAACACGATGCTCGACGCGAGTTTGCCCTTGACGACGGGCGAGTATCTCGAATGGGGCAACCCGAACGAGAAGGCGGCTTACGACTACATCAAGTCCTACTCGCCTTACGATAATGTCGCGGCGAAGGCTTACCCGACGATGCTCGTCAAGGTGTCACTGAACGATAGCCAAGTGCCCTACTGGGAAGGCGCGAAGTTCGTCGCCAAGCTGCGCGCGATGAAGACGGACAGCAATCCACTGCTGTTGAAGGTCAACATGGGCGCGGGGCACGGCGGCTCGTCGGGGCGCTATGATGCGCTACACGATCTCGCCTTTGATTATGCTTTTATCCTCAGTCAACTCGGCATCACAAACTGAGCGACAGACCCAGACACGAAAGGGCGGCTCAAGTTGCGCCGCCCTTTCGTTTGCCTGTTAGCTGCCTGCGCAATTTCGCGGTCTGGTCAGCTCATGCTTAACGCAGCGCGCACAGAGGAGATCAATTTGCGCCGGGGCAGCGCAAATGAGTTAGCGCGACGGATTGGCCCGGCGGGTGTATGATGGCGACGGCTCGTTCTCACAGCAGCCGCACAGACATGAGGCAGAAAGGAACACTCACATGAGCACGGATCGCACGACGGAAATACTAAACTATCTCACCGCCATCAGCCGCGATGTCGGCGAGCTACGCGCAGAGGTCAAGGAAGTGCGCACGGAAGTACAGGAACTACGCATAGAGGTGAAGGAAATACGTGGCGAGGTGAACGACATTCGCGCGGAGGTAACGGAAATACGAGCGGAGGTGAAGGACATCAACGTACGCCTTGAGCGTGTGGAGCGCGAGCAGAAACGGCAAGGGCGGCGATTGGAGCGCATCGAAGGGTGGGCACAGATGGTGCGCGCCGATGTGGAAGACTTACAAGAGCGCGTGTTGGAGTTAGAAGAGAAACAGGCTTAACAGTCGCCGGTTGCGCGGGTACGCAGGTTGGGAGTTAAATAGTAAACATCAATGCTCGGTTCGACGCTCCTCAATTATCGCATCATCGAAAAGCTCGGCACAGGCGGGCAGGGCACGGTCTATAAAGCGACCGACACGCGGCTTGGCCGCACGGTCGTCGTCAAAGTCCTCTCGCCGGAATTGACGGCGCGCGAAGTCAATCTCAAACGCTTCGAGCGCGAAGCGCAACTAGCGTCGTCGCTTGACCACCCGAACATCTGCATCATCTACGGGCTGCACGAAGCGGGCGGCGTCCACTTCATCACTATGCAGCACATTGACGGGAAGAACGTGCGCCAACTCGTCAACGGTCGCCCGCTTGAATTGCGTAGCGCGCTCTCTATCGGGCTGCAAGTCACCGACGCCTTGGCGGCCGCACATGAGCGCGGCGTCATTCACCGCGACATCAAGGCCGGCAACGTGATGGTCACGGCGAACGGCACGGCCAAGGTGCTCGACTTCGGGCTGGCCAAGCTGACGGACGAAAGCGGCGCGGATAAGTCCAACATGCACCTGACCGAGATGGGCATCCCCTACGGCACGGCCACCTATGCCGCGCCCGAACAGGCGACCGGCGGGCGGGTGGATCACCGCGCCGATATTTTCTCGACCGGCGTCCTGCTCTACGAGATGCTCACCGGCATCTGGCCCTTTCAAGGTAAGACGAGCGTCGAGGTGCGCTACGCCGTCTTGCACGACACGCCGCGCCCCGTCAGCGGGTTTCGCCAGGACGCCCCGCCGCAGTTGCAACAGATCATTGACCGCGCGCTCGCGAAGAAACCGGAAGCGCGCTATCAGAAGATGGCCGAGATGCGCGACGACCTGCGCGCCGTGTTGCGCGACGTGCTGGCGGGCGAAGGGCAGTCGCTTGAGAACACGCTCGTGCCCGTCGCACCGCGCCATCAACAGACGAGCGGCTTCGGGCGCAGCTTCAAACGCTGGCTGCGCAACATCGCCGGCACGGGCGAGACAAGTTCGCAACCGCCCGCCTACAGCACCGCGCCTACGCGCAACGCCATGCACGACACGCCGCAGACGAGCGTGCCCGACGGCCAAAAATCAATCGCGATTTTGCCCTTCCGCAATCTGAGCGGCGATCCGGCAGTCAGCTTCTACGAGTTCTCGCTCGCGGACGCGGTCATCACGGAGTTGGCGCGGCTGCGCTCGCTCGTGGTGCGCCCGTCCTCAATGATCGTGAAGTATCAGGGTCAGGAGATCGACCCACGCGAGGCGGGGCGCGAGATGAGCGTGAACGCGGTCTTGTCGGCCAGCTTCCTGCGCGCGGGCGACAAACTGCGCGTCAACGCGCAACTGCTCGACGTGGACACCGGCGCAATGTTGTGGAGCGACCGGATTGATGCCTCGGCCACCGACATCATCGGCGTGCAAGACATGATCTCGCAGCACATCGTCGAAGGTTTGAGCGTCGAATTGAGCGCGGACGAGCGGCAACTGCTCACACAGCCCGCGAGCGCCAACGCCGAAGCTTATGAAGAATACTTGCGCGGGCGCGACGCGATGGGCCGCTTCGTCTATCACACGCTGGCGAGCGAGGATATGGACGAGGCCATCGCCTTCTTCAAACGCGCCATCGAGCTTGATCATGACTTCGCGCTCGCGCACTGCGCGCTCGGCGGCGCTTATGCCAACCGCGTGATCAAGACCATCGGCGACGCCGTAGACTATGACCGCGCCGAAGAAGAGTTCAATAAGGGCCTCGCGCTCGATCCGAAGAACAATGAAGCGCGCATGCACATGATCTTCATCTATCTCTGGCGCGGCGAGCGACGCAAGGCGCGCGAAGAGGTGGAGCGGCTGCGCCATGAAGCGCCGAACGATGTGGGCGTGCATTTCATCAGTTCATACTTTTACCGGCTCGACGCGCAGTATGACAAAGCGTTGCGCAGTCTCGAACGCATGCTGCGCCTGAATCCGAACGAGCGCGTCGTCGTCAGCTACAACCGGGCGCGCATCTTCATGTATCAGGGTCGCTATCAGGACGCGCTCTACGAACTTGAGCGCGGCGCAGCGGCCGAGCCTGATCATCCGCTGGTACGCACCTTCCGCGCCGTCTGGCATTACCGGCAAGGCGAACCGGAGCAGGCGGTCGAGATATTGGAGTCGGTGTTGGCCAGCCATCCCGATATGGATGGCATCCGCCCGCATCTCGCCATCGCGCTCTCAATGTTGGGCCGGCACGAAGAGGCGCGGGCGCAGTTGACCGACCGCGTCAAGCGCGTGGCGGATGCGGATCACGACACGCCCTACTGGCTCGCCTCTGCCTACGCGCTCGAAGGCATGCCGGACGAAGCGTTCGAGTGGCTGGAGCATGCGATTGGTAGCGGCAACGAGAATCGCCCGTGGTTCGAGGCGAATCCCGTCTGGGCCGAACTGCGCGAGGACGAGCGTTTCCGCGCGTTGATGGAGCGCATCGGGCAACCGCCGGAGCGCGCCCGCCTGAGCGACGTATGAAAACTTATGTGATCGGCGATGTGCATGGCCGCCGCGCGCAACTCCGCGCGCTCGTCGATCTCATTCCGCGCGAACCGGCGCGCGACACGCTCGTGCTGTTGGGCGATCTCGTAGATCGCGGCGATGAGATTCCCGGCGTGATTGAGGACGTGATCGCGTTGCAGCAAGCGCAACCGGAGCGCGTGCGATGCTTACGCGGCAACCACGAGCAGATGCTGTTGGACTTTGTGGACAAGAGCGAAACGCTCTGGCTCCACGCTGCCGTCGGCAGCGAGTTCACCATCGAGCAATACACAGGGCGACCGCTCAACATCCGCACCGAGCACGACTTCCCTGCGTTGCGCCAGACGTTCGCCGCCGCGCTGCCGAGCGCGCACCGTGCCTTCTTCAATCAACTGCCGCTCTATCACGAAGATGAGTATGCGCTCTACGTCCACGCCGGACTGACGGACGGCAAACATCCGCGCGACACGTCTGCCCAAGCGCTGCTCTGGACGCGCGACTCGAATTTTTTCAAGCACTATACGGGCAAGCCCTGCGTGTTCGGGCACACGCCCGTGCCGCTCCTCCCCTTGCGCGGGCGCATCGGTCGTCATGGCATTTATATCGCGCACAGCGCCATCGGACTCGACACGGGCTTCTCCGACACCTCGCCGCTCAGTTGCTTGCAACTGCCCGACCTGCAACTCTATCAAGCCTTCCCCGACGGCCACACCGCCACCTTCCACCTGACCTCCTTCATGCCCGAACCTTTGCGCGCCATGCAGAAGAAAGTGACCGCGCCGTTGTCGCCGCAACCGAGCGCATAAGCGGAATCAGCGGCGCGTTCAGCGCTATCACCGCCTCCGTGCTAACATAGGCGCAGCAAATTTCTCAACCCAAAATGGAGGACGGACGATGTTGCAAGTAGGCGAGACCGCGCCCGATTTTACGACGCGCGACGGACAAGGTAACGAGGTGAAGCTCGCGGATTTACGCGGGCAGAACGTGGTGCTCTATTTCTATCCGAAGGACGACACACCGGGCTGCACGAAAGAGGCGTGCTCGTTCCGCGATGCGAACACGACTTACGAACAACAAGGCATCAAAGTACTCGGCGTCTCCTTGGACGACGAAGCATCGCATCAAGCGTTCGCGTCAAAGTTCAATCTGCCGTTCACACTCTTGGCCGACACCGATCACAGCGTCGCGGACGCTTACGGCGTCTATGGCGAACAGACGTGGGGCGACAAGAAATTCATGGGCGTGGCCCGCAAGACGTTTCTGATCGATAAGGAAGGCAAGATCAAGAAAGTCTTCGACAAGGTCAACGTCGAACAGCACGCCGACGAAGTGCTCGCGGCGTTCAACGAATAGTTAGCCCGTAGGCTTCTGCCCTACACAAACGAGGGCGCGGCGCGGATATTTGCTAAGTATCCGCGCCGCGCCCTGCTTTCGTACTGGCGCGCTATAAAGACTCCATCGCTCAGGCGCGTCTTTCAAGCACGAGGCTGGCGAGCGCACGCAGCGTGGCGACGGGGCGCGCCGCCAACTCATCAAGCGCCGCTTGCGCCGTCTCATAAGCGGCCTCGGCGCGCGTGCGTGCGCCTTCGATCCCGTAGAGCGCGGGATAGGTAGCCTTGTTCGCACGGGCATCTTTGCCGGGCGTCTTGCCGAGGTCGGCGGCCGTAGCAGTCACGTCAAGCAGGTCGTCCGTGATTTGAAAGAGCAGACCGAGTTGCGCGGCGTAAGCTGTAAGCGCCGCAAGCTCGGTCTCATGCGCGCCCGCGATGAGCGCGCCGGCGCGGGCCGCACACGTGATCAACGCGCCCGTCTTCTGGCGATGAATCGCTTCGAGTTGCGCGCCGTCCACGGCTTGCGCTTCGGCCGCGAGATCGAGTGCTTGCCCTGCGACCATGCCCTGTGGCGTTCCCGCCGCGCATGCAAGCTCTGCGACGAGGCGCACGCGCACCGCCGCGCTCAAGCCCTCGTCTTCCGCGATCAGTTGAAACGCTAACGCCTGCATGGCATCGCCTGCGAGGATCGCGGTGGCTTCATCGAACTGCTTGTGGCAAGTCGCCCGCCCGCGCCGCAGATCGTCATCGTCCATCGCGGGCAGATCATCGTGGATGAGCGAATAGGTGTGAACCAACTCAAAGGCGCAGGCGGTTATGAGCAAACTTTCAATGCCTGCGCCGCAGGTCTCGCCCGTTGCGATGAGCAAGGCGGGACGCAGCCGCTTGCCGCCCGCGAACAGACTCCAACGCATCGCGCCATGCACGGCCGTAGGGCCGACCGACTCCGCCGGCACAAGCTCATCAAGCCGCGCGTCAACCAGCGCGCGGCAACGCGCCAGTAAAGCGTGCGCCTCAGCGTGCGCCGCGTGCGCGGTCGTATCAGAAGACGGTCTCATCGTCTGCCAGTTCGTTCGCCGTCAAGCGCGTTAATTCTTCATCGTCGAACGCGCCCACGACCGCGCGCCCTTCGCCGTCGCGCAACAACACTTCGATGCGCCGCTCGGCCGCCTGTAAGCGCTCCTGACACTCACGCGA
>JANMAD010000199.1:0-3816 GCA_031359515.1 Acidobacteriota bacterium
TCGGATAAAGGCTACACGGGAGCCGCTCGCTGACCCTCACCGCAGGCGGCTCTCATAGCCGTAAATCATGAGTTCAGTGAAATGTGTGAAAACGGTCAGTGAAATGTCTGAAGACGTACAGCGAAGCGCACGTTGATGTGATCGCCGGCTTGTTGATAGCTCGTGAATGTCTGGCCGAGGTGAACGGCATCGGTGGGGAGCGCGTGCAGGAGCGCAGCCTGTAAATCGGCCCGATGGAGTGCGATGGCGGGCGTGTCAGTTTCGGGAAAGTCCGCGTGATTGAGTTGGCGTCCGTCGTGTGCGAGCCAGCGCACGTGTTTGATGACGCCGGCCTGTGCGAGCACGCGTTCGCCGATGCCGAGCCGGAGCAACACACGGAGCGCGTTGGGCCAGACGGCGATGGCCGCTCCGACCTCAAGCAGCGCCGGAGCTTGCTCGTATACTTGCGGCGCGTAGCCGATTTGTCTGAGCGCGAGCGCGGCGCATAAACCTCCGATGCCGCCGCCGACGATCACGATTCTCATTTGCGCGTGTCGCTGGTTGGAGCTTGTGCCCCTCCGTTCATCCGCTGCAATTCGGCCAAGGTGATTTTCAAGGCGGCCAGCTTTTGGCCGGCTTCGGCGAGTTTACCTTCGGCGGTCAAGCGCAGGTAATCGTTGAACTCCTGATTGGCGCGAGCGATCAGTTGTTGCACGTTATTCTGTGCGACAGGTGTGGCGGTGGGTTTGGCCTGCTCGCCTTGTTGCCCTGTGGTTGGGCTGGCTTCAGGCTGTGGCTGTGCGCCGGCAGCTTCGCCGAAGAGGGAAGAGAGTGCGGCGGCAAAGTTCGGCCCGTAGGCGAGCCGCTCGTGCGTGGCGACGACGACGATGCGCAACTCCGGCATCGGGCTGCGCTCGGCTTGCAGATAGATCGGTTGCACGTATAACAGTCCGCGCCCGACCGGTAGCGCCATCAGGTTGCCGCGTTGGATGCGCGAGCCTTGTTGATTCCAGAGCGTGAACTGCCCCGACAGTTGCGGGTCTTGATCGATCCGCGCTTCGATCTGGATCGGGCCATCTACCAAGCGCGACTTGGGCAAGTTATAAGAGACGAGCGTGCCATAAGCGTCCCCGTCGCTGCGCCCCGCCAGCCACGCGATCATGTTGTTGCGGTTCGTCGGCGTGAACAGCACGACGCGCACAAACTCCGAACCGGCTTGCAAATTCGGCAACTGCATCAAGGCGAAATAGGGCCGCAAGGGTTGCGCCGGAGTGTTCTTATCCTGTCCCGGTGGATTCAAACTGGCCACGCTCCACACGTCCTCGCGCTGAAAGAAAGTTTTGGTGTTGGTCGTGTGGTACAGACCGAAAATCTCTGCTTGTGTCTGGAGCAGTGTATCGGGATAACGAACGTGCGCGTGCAAGTCCGCCGGCATCGTGGCGGCGGGACGGAAGAGGGTGGGGAACATGTTGCGGTAAGCGTTGAGCAGCGGGTCTTGTTCGTCGAAGACGTAGAACGACACGTCGCCGTTGTAGGCATCAACGATGACCTTGACGCTGTTGCGCAGATAGTTGACCGGCAGCCCGTCCGCGTCGGCATGCCGCGCATACGGATAGGTGTCGGTGCTGGTGTACGCGTCAATCATCCAGAAGAGCCGGCCCTGATCGTCAACGATGATGAAGGGATCGTTGTCGTAGATGAGGAACGGCGCGAGCGCCTTTGTGCGCGCCAGCATGTTGCGGCGGATTAGCACGCGACTGTCCGCCGATACGTCATCGGAGAAAGGCAGTTTCGAGAGATCGTCGAGCGCCCATGCGATAGCGAGTCGGCGCAGACCAGAGCCGACAGGGATACCGCCTGTGCCTTCGTAAGTCGTGTACGTATCAGCTTCGCCTTGCGGAAAGTCGAACTCCTTCTGCCGCGTGCGCACGTAGACATCCGTGTCGGACTTCAAGCCGAAGTAAATCTGCGGGCGCATCAATTTAATGTTGGGCGCGCTCGATTCCACCGGCATGTTCGAGAGGATGAATTCGGGGCGACCTTCGGAGGTGAACCCGCTCGCCGTGTTCATCGTCACGCCGTAGCCGTGCGTATAGATCAAACGTTCATTCACCCAGTTGCGCGAGGACGCGGGCAGCGCGTTCACGTCCAACTCGCGCGCCGCGATCATCACCTGCCGTTGGCGGTCGCCGATGCGATAACGATCCACGTCCACTTCGGCGAAGTTGTAATAGTTGCGTATCTCCTGAATCTGCGTAAGCGTATCCTGTAGCGCTTGCCGATCCCACAGGCGTATGTTGTCGAGTGTGGCGTGATTGTTCGCCACGTCGAAAGCGGCGAGCGAAGAGTCGGCCTCGAACTCCTGTGTCGTCACGCGGTCAAGCTGGAAAGCCTGTCGTGTCCAATTGATATTCTGCTCGATATAAGGCGTCTCGCGGGCCAACTCGTTTGGCTTGACGACGAAACTTTGCACGTAGGCAGGCACAAGCAAGACGGCGACGACAAAGACTGCGACGGGCAAGGCGATGGTGAGCAACAACAGCCGCAGCTCGCGCCACGTGAAGGCGTTGACGAGCGCGATGAGCGTGCCCAAGAGCAACGCGATAGCGACGATGAGCATACCCGGCAGAGTGTAATGTGCTTCAGTGTAAGTGACGCCGGTGAAAGTTTGATGCTCGCTCCACAGATACGGATAGCGCGCGAGAAATACGTCCCACGCCAGCGTGAGCAAAAAGAGCGCGAGCGCGACAGAGATGGCCGTGTAGCGCGTGCGTTGCGTCTGGTCAGCGACAGTCTGTGTAGTCTGCTCGGCAATCGTGGCCAGCGCATAGACAACCGTGGCGACGAGGATGATAAAGGCGAGGGTCGTGACCCAGCCGCTCAAGAGATCAAGCACGGGCAACGAAAACAAATAAAAGCCGAGCGGCTTGTTAAAAATCGGATCGCTCGCGCCCGTCGCCGGTTGGTGCAGATAGAGTGAGAACGTCTGCCACTCACCGCTCAGCGCAAAGCCGTAACCCAGCGCGAAGATGAGCGAGACCGCCCACGTGAGCGGGCGCAGTATGCGCGCGGGCGCGATCTCGACCGGCTGATTATTAATCACCAGATTGCGCCGCGTTTGAATGAGCGCGGCGAACGTGCGGTTAAGTACATAGAAAGCGGCGCGTAGGATAACGAAGGTCGCGACCGCGAAAATGACAAACAGCAGGATTTTGTAGCGGAACGAATACCAGAAGACTGGTTCGTAGCCGACCGAGCCATACCACAGCGCGTCAATATAGAGCGAGAGTAGGCGGGGTAGTGTGAAGAGCAGCAAAAGGGCCACGCCCAATGGCACCAACAAACGTAAGCGGCGCGGCCGGCGCGAACCTATATCAATCAATAGAGGGAGCGGGTCATCGTCATTTCGTATACTCATACACGAGAGCATACGCCGAACTGCCCCGCAGTCCCAATGTTTTCGTCACTAAGGCAAGTGTTGACAAAATCGAAACTTGCGAGATTGGCACAAAAGACAAAAAGCTGATCCACGAATTCACACGAAACAACACGAAGGAAAACCCACGACTGTATCTGTCCTTAGTTCGTGCTGTTTCGTGTGAATTCGTGGATAAATTTTTATTACTCTCTGTCCCAATGTTACATGTTTCGCTTTAGACGGCTGGCATGATCTTGAACATGGCGCTGTTACCCGTGACACCGCCCGCAGTCACGCTCACTTGCACGTCTCCACCGCTCCCCAATTCGTCCGGCAGACGCACCGTCAACTGCACAACGCCCGCGAGGTTCGGTACTGCACCAATGCTTTCGGGATCGAGAGAGAAGATGCGCCCTTGC
>JANMAD010000202.1:0-1918 GCA_031359515.1 Acidobacteriota bacterium
GTGTTGAATTTGATCGACACGCCGGGGCACGTGGATTTCACGTATGAAGTCTCGCGCTCGTTGTCGGCATGCGAAGGTGCGTTGCTCGTCGTTGATGCGTCGCAGGGCGTCGAGGCGCAGACGTTGGCGAACACGTATCTGGCGCTTGAGAATAATCTGGAACTCATACCCGTCATCAACAAGATCGATCTGCCGGGCGCGGAGCCGGAGAAGGCGTTGGAGCAGATCGAGCACGTCATCGGTCTGGATACGCACAATGCGGTGCTGACGAGCGCGAAGACGGGCGTCGGCGTGGCCGAAGTGTTGGAAGCGATTGTGCGCGACGTGCCGCCGCCGCGTGGTGATGCGGACGCGCCGCTCAAGGCGCTCATCTTCGATTCGTGGTACGACTCGTATCGCGGCGTCATCGTCCTCTTCCGCATCATTGACGGGCGCATCAGACCCGGCATGAAGATTCGTTTCTTCAACACGGGGCGCGAGTATTACGTCGAGACCATCGGCGTGAATCGGCCGCGCCCGACGCTGATCAATGCGTTGGGCGCGGGCGAGGTCGGCTTCATGACGGCGTCGATCAAGACGGTCGCGGACGTGCAGATCGGCGATACGATCACGGAAGCCGCGCGCCCGACGACCGTGCCCTTCCCCGGCTTTCAAGAGATCAAGCCGATGGTTTTCGCCGGGCTGTATCCCGTTGAATCGAATCAGTATGAAGAGTTGCGCGACGCGCTCGATAAGCTGCGTTTGAACGACGCCTCGTTCTTCTACGAGCCGGAATCGTCGGTCGCGCTCGGCTTCGGTTTTCGTTGCGGCTTCCTTGGCCTCTTGCACATGGAGATCGTGCAGGAGCGGCTGGAGCGCGAGTTCAATCTCGATCTGATCACGACCGCGCCGGGCGTGCGTTATCGTGTGACCACGACCGACGGCGAAGTGATCAATGTTGACTCGCCCGCGAAGATGCCCGACTCCGTCCGCATCGTGAAGATCGAAGAGCCGGTGATCGAAGCGACCATCCTCTCGTCGGACGAATACTTGGGCGGCATCCTGCCTTTGCTCGAAGAGAAGCGCGGCGTGCAGAAGAAGTTCGAGTACATCGCCGAGAAGCGCGTGATGCTCGTCTATGAGTTGCCGTTGAACGAGATCGTGCTCGATTTTTACGACCGCTTGAAATCCGTCTCGCGTGGCTACGCTTCGCTCGATTATCACTTCACCGATTACTGGGAGAGCGATCTCGTCAAGCTCGACCTGATGGTCGCAGGCGAACCCGTGGACGCACTCTCGATCATCGTCCATCGCGACATCTCGCAGGCGCGCGGGCGCATCCTCGCCGAGAAGATGCGCCAACTGATCCCGCGCCAACTCTTTGAAGTACCCATCCAAGCCGCCATCGGCAACAAAGTGATCGCGCGCGAGACCGTCAAGGCGCTCGGCAAGAACGTGATCGCCAAATGCTACGGCGGCGACATCTCGCGCAAACGCAAGCTCTTGGAAAAACAGAAAGAGGGCAAGAAGCGCATGAAGCGCGTCGGCCGCGTCGAGATTCCGCAGGAAGCTTTTCTTGCGGTGCTGAAAGTTAATGAGTAGAATCGCGCCGAGTTAGATTAACAAGCACCGACGCGAGGGTTCGTATGCAGTTCAAATTCAGATTCCCGCCCTGGTAACCTGCCCAGCATAAGGGTCAGATAGTACATGCGCCGGCCATCGCGCGCCGGTGGTGGCGTGCTATGGCCCGTTCATTGATTCCTCCGCCCGGCTGACGCTTAACAGTCGCCCAAACAATAAGCAAGCGTCAACAACTCCGAGCCGAGAGAGGAATCATGCAATGTCGCATCATGCCTTGTCGCCGTCCGCTTTGCCGCCCGCAGGCAAGCGCGGACGATCCTTGCGCGCCTTCGCGCTCACGCTGCTCGCCATCGAATTT
>JANMAD010000213.1:0-7770 GCA_031359515.1 Acidobacteriota bacterium
TCGGAGTTCTCACCGAAGGCGATGGCGGAGAGCAGGTCGAGCGCGATCTTATCTTTGTCCGTGTCCGAGAAGGCGGGCGCGCGGAAGGCGATGGCGAGATAGGGCAGGGTCGGGTTCGGCCAATCAACGTGCGCTTCGCGCGGCGCGTCCTGCGCCGGTTCAGACGGAATGTCGGGCACGTAGCTGCCGCGCTGCCAGTCGCCGAAGTATCGCTTGATCATGGCGAGCGTCTGCTTGCGCGTCACGTCGCCGACGATGGTGATTGTCGTGTACTCGGGCCGGTAGTAGCGTTTATAAAAATCGAGACTGTACTGGTACTGGTTGGGCATGTCCTCGATGTCTTTGATATAGCCCATCGTCGTGTGCGCGTAGGTGTGCGTCTTGAACGCCGTCTCGCGCAGGACCTCGAACAATTTCTCGCCGGGCGCGGCGCTGTTCTTGTTGTACTCGCCCAGTACGGCGCGCGTCTCGGTCTTGTAATTGTTCTCCGGATATTTCAAATGCTGGAAGCGGTCGGCTTCCAATTTCAGCACAGCATCGAGATCGTCCTTCGAGAAAACTTCGTGATAGACCGTGCGGTCGTCGGTCGTGTAAGCGTTCGATGATGCGCCGGCCTTTTTCAGAATCGCGTCACGCTGTTCGGGCGAGTAGTTCTCGCTGCCGCGAAACATCAGGTGCTCGAACAGGTGCGCGTAGCCGCTCTTGCCCGCTTCAGGCTCGTTGCGCGAGCCGGTCGCGACGACGATGTAGAGCGCGACGAGGTTCGGATAATCGGTCGGCACGGTGACGAGACGCAAGCCGTTCGGCAGATCGTCAATCGTGTAATCGTAGGTGAACAGCTTGCGCGGCTGTTTCGCGGGCGCAGCTTTGCGGCTGCCGCGCGCCTTGCCCTGCGCCAGCGCAAAGGCCGGCAAGCACAGCAGCAGCAGCGTGATCAATAGCAGAGTTTTCATGTCGTGAACTCCCGGATGTTTTTAGTCTTTAGTTTTGTTGGAGACAGCGAAATTATAACCGAAATAAAACGCGGCGGCGAAGTGGCGGCGCGACCCGGCATTGTCTCGGCTGCGCGCGTGGTTTATCTTTGCCGGTCTAAGCGGATGAGTGACGAGATTACATATCGCAAGGCGACAACGGCGGACGCGGGCGCGATTGCGCGCGTGCAGGTCGGGTCGTGGCGCGCGTCCTTTCAAGGCATACTGGATCAGGCGTGGCTGGATTCCTTCTCAGTCGAGTTGCGCACAGAGGCTTACGCGCACAGGCTGGCGGATCGCAGGCAGTTCTACGAAATGTTGGTGGCTGAGCATGTGGGTGAAGTGATCGGCATCTGTGACGTGGGCGCGGCGCGCGTTGCCGACGCATACGGCTGCGCCGCCGAACTGTACTCGTTCTACTTAAACAAGAGCTATCAACGGCGCGGCATCGGGCACAGGCTATTTCGCGCGGCCGCCGAATTGCTCGTGGCGAACGGGCGCGAGAGCGTGTATCTCGAAGTCCTTGAGGTGAATCCATATCGCGGCTTTTACGACAAACTCGGCGGCGAGATCGTCGGGCGCGGACTGATCGATGGGCACGGGCGCGAGTACGCGACGCTCTTCTACAAGTGGGCGGATCTGCCGCGCACATTACACACCTTGACGGAGCGCGCGTGCTAAGCGCAACTGAGCTAGGCGAGCTTGAGCGCGTCTATCACACGTTGTTCGCGTGGTGTCAGGCGCGCGACTTCGCCGGGCACGATCCGTTCGACGCCTTGAACAGCCGGCTGTTGCAAGCGACGCCGTTACGTCATTCGCGCCTCGCGCGGCTCGCGTGGACGCAAGCCTTCAAACGCGCGCCCGTCAGTTTGCGCTCGCTCGCGCTCGTGCCGCGTGGGCGCAATGCGAAGGGCACTGCGCTCTTCACATTGGCCGCGCTTGCGCGCTATCGCACTACGCGCACGGATGCTGATGCACAGACTGCGCGCGGGCTACTTGCCGACCTCTTGGCTCAGTCGCTCGCTGGCTGGCACGGCGCGGCGTGGGGCTACAACTTCGACTGGCAGGGACGCGCCTTCTATGCGCCGCGCGGTACGCCCGCCATCGTGCCCACCGCCTTCGCCGCCCGCGCGCTCGTCGAAGCGGCAGACGCATTCGCGGACAAAGAGTATCTCGGCGTCGCGCGCACGACGTGCGACTTTATCCTGCACGACCTGCGCCGCAACGCCGCAGGCGACGCGGAAATCTGTTTCAGCTACACGCCGCACGACGACACGCGCGTCTTTAACGCGAGCCTGCTGGCAGCAGAGACGCTGGCCACCGTCGGCGCACACACGGGCGAAGGCGAGTTGGGCGAATTTGCGTTGCGGGCTGCGCGCTACGTCGCGCGGCGGCAACAGACGGACGGCTCGTGGGCCTACGGTGCGGACAGCTATCAAGCATGGGCCGATAATTTTCACACCGCCTTTATTCTCACCAGTCTCGCGCGCATCATGCACGCCTGCCCGGCCGCGCAGACAGAGTTTGCGCCCGTGCTCCGGCGCGGTTACGACTTCTGGCGCGCCAACTTTTTTCTGCCCGACGGCTGGCCGAAATATTTCCCCGACCGTCGTTATCCGGCTGACGCGCACGCGGTCGGCGCAAGCGTCGTCGCGCTCTGCGAGTTGCGCGCACTCGCCGCGGACGCGCTCCCCTACGCGCACACGATCATGCAATGGGCCTTGCACAATCTGCGTGACCCGCGCGGGTTCTTCTACTATCAACGGCGACGCGGCTACACCGTCCGCACGCCCTACATGCGCTGGACGCAAGCATGGATGGCCTACGCACTGGCGCGACTGTTAGAAAGGATGAAGGATGAGGGATGAGGGATGAAATTAAAGATCAACTTCGATCCTTGCTTCCTTCATCCCTCATCCTTCATCCCTTAGTTATGTCTCGCATCTGGATCGATCTGGCCAACTCGCCGCACGTGCCGTTTTTCCGCGCGCTCGTGCCGGAGTTTGTTGCGCGCGGGCACGAGGTGCTCGTGACGGCGCGCGAGTTTGCGCAGACGGTTGAGTTGGCTCAGAGCGCGGGTCTCGCTCCGGTCGTGATCGGTGGGCACGGCGGGCGGGGGTTGGCGGGCAAGGCGGAAAATCTATTCGGGCGCGCGTTGGCGTTGGCGCGTTGGGCGCGCGGGCGCGGCATCGAGTTGGCGGTGAGTCACAACTCGTATGCGCAGATCGTCGCGGCGCGCTTGCTCGGCATCAAGGCGGTGACGTTGATGGACTACGAGCATCAGCCGGCGAACCATCTCGCGTTCCGTCTGGCCGCGCGCGTGCTTGTGCCGCGCGCATTTCCCGCTGTTGCGCTCCAACGCTTCGGCGCGGGCACGCGTAAGGTTCGCCGCTACGCGGGCACGAAAGAGGACGTGTACCTTGCGGACTTCACGCCTGCGCCGACGTTCAGCGCGCGACTCGACGAGCTTGGTGTGGATGCTACCGATGTGCTCATAGTCGTGCGCCCGCCCGCGCGCGATGCGCTCTATCATCGCTTCGAGAACGAGTTGTTCGATGAGTTGCTCAATCGTTTGCAGGCGTGTACCGACATGAAGGTGATCATGCTCGCGCGCAACGAGGCCCAACGTGCGCTCTACGGCCCGCGCGCCTCGGCCCATTTTATTCTGCCGCGCGCGGCCCTTGATGGCGCCAACCTGATCGCCGCGGCCGATTTGGTCGTCAGCGCGGGCGGGACGATGAATCGCGAGGCGGCCGCGCTCGGCGTGCCGGCCGCCACGATCTACGCAGGCCGCTGGGCGGCCGTGGATGAAGAACTTGTGCGCGAAGGTAGGTTGCTGCGCCTCAGCACGCGCGCAGATCTCGCCGCGCTGCCGTTGCGCAAAAAGGATGGCCTCAACCTGCGCCGCGCCACACACGTGCGCGCCGAAGTCGTCAACTTAATCCTCGCATAGACAGGGCCAGCGCGCCGGGAGCGCGGGCATCCTTGCCCGCCAACGAGCCGGTAGGCGAGTCCCACGTGTTCGCGCTCACGCGCTCAATGCGGGCAAGATGCCCGCGCTCCCGGCATGAGGGTTAATCTTTGCGCTTGATGAGGAAGTAGGTTTCCATCTCGCCTTTGCCTTTGATGGGAGGGGCGTATTACCTGTCGCCGGGTGCGCACCCTTATCGGTCTGCGCGGACGCCTGTAGGTGAGGGCTAAGCAGCAATGTAGCCAGCGCCAGAGACGCTAAGGTGGAGCGTTTCATAATATGCCAGACTAAATCGAAGGACGTAGAATTGGGACAGAGAGCAAAAAACATTTAGCCACGAACTCACACGAAACGACACGAATCATTGTTTGTGCTGGTTCGGGTTGCTTCGCGTGGTTTCGTGAATAGTTTTTCATCTTGTCCCAATCTTTCGTGGTTTGATTTAGATAAATTTAGGATGTCGCGCAGGCGCACAGTGCGTTTGGATGGTATGCCGGAGCGATATGAAAGCCAGCACTTTTTCCGTCGCCGCTTGCCGCTGCGCGGGCAGGTTTCACACGCCGTCGCCGACTGCAACTTCCTTGTCGGTTAGCGGGGGCAACGATTGCAACACTTGTTCCCACCCGGAGTCGTCCGCGCGCATGCGGCGTGTGAGGTCGTCGCGCAGGACGCGTAAGCGGTCGCTGAGGTCGTGTGGATAATGTTCGATGTCGGTGAAGCGCGCGTGTTGTTCTTCGACGAAGGCTTTCTGTTTTTTGATCGAAGGGATCGGCTCGTAACGCCCGCGCTCCCAGAAGGGCACGAGCAGACGTTCGACCGTGGCCGCGCCCGCGATCTCTATCGCTTCATCGTCTAATCCGATCACATCGGCGACGTAGCGGCCGTCCGCCGCGACGCCGCGAAAAACTTGCAGGCGACCGGGCAGCGTTGACTTCTCCGGCGTGTTCGACGCCTTGAGCGTGGGCCGCCCGTCAATCAAACATTGTTTGAAGATGACGCCGGCCACGCGCGCGACTTCGCCCGACAGTTTCGTGCCGACACCGAAACCCGTCGCCTGCGGGAAGGCGGCGACGATCTCGCGCACGCGCTCGACCGTGAGATCGCCCGTCAGGATCGACATCAGCCCGTGCAGCCCATTCGTTTCAAAGAATTTCAGACACCAACGACCTAGCGCGGCCAAGTCGCCTGAATCAACGCGGAAACCTTTGAAGGCGCTGCGCCGCGCGTTCGTCGAAGTCGCCGCGAGCGCGGCATGCACCGCGCCGAGCCGCACGTCAATCGTATCCAGCAAGAGCGTCGTGCCTTGCGGGTTCGCGTCGAGCCAACGCTCGAAGGCAACCTGCTCGAAGTGTTTGGGCCGGCCCGTGCGGGCTTCGATCTCCGGCTCGTCCATGTACTCGATGTAAGCCTGCTGCCAGTAGTGCGCCTCTGTGCCGACGGCGGGAATGTCGAGCCGATGCGCCGCTTCCATATTGGACGTGTCGTTGAAGCCGCCGATGAAAGCGTAGGTGGCCACTTCGACGGCGCGCTCGATGTCGCCGTTGCGCCGCAAACTGAAATCGGAGAGCCAGCGCGTGCCGGCCGCCATACGAAACTGCATGGCGAGCGACGCGGTCGTCATCGGCAGATCGAAGGCGTGCTCGAATTTGATCTCCTGCGCTTGCGTCAAGCCGAACGCGCCGGTGATGTCGGCGAACGGCTCGCCCGCGAACGTGATCGTGCCGGGGCGCACAGCGCGCACCGCGCCGACAAAGGTCATGTCTTCAATCGCCCGCGCGAACAGATCAAGCCCGCCGCGATCCTGTTCGAGAAAGCGTATGCGCGGCCGATCAATGCCGCTATCCACGAGCAGGCGCACCAAACGCTCGTGCCCGAGACACGGCGCAAACGCGAGCTTGCGCTGCGTCACGTAAAAGGTGGCGGGCGCTTCGCTCAGCGGCCGGTCGTGCAACCGCGTCGCATCCTTGTACGACGCATCGCCCATCGCCGCGTGGTAACGATCAATGTTTAGTGTGCCCATAAAAAGACAGTGACGAGTGACGAGTGACGAGTAGTTTAACTCGTCACTCGTCACTGTTTGTAAAGTTTCGCGGCGTTGTCGTGCAAGACCATGTGCGCAAGCTCGCTGGCACGGGCGCGCGTGATCTCGCCGTCCTGCATCATGCCGGTGAGGGCGAGGGCGAGGGCCTGCCGCGCCGTGTGGTTGCTGAGCCAGCCGATCTCTTCCCAACCTACTTCGGGTGTAAACGCGAATGCGTCAGTGCCGAACAAAACTTTCTCCGGCACGAACTCCAACCAACTGCGTATGACGCCGCTCAACTCGCGCGGGTAAGTGACGAATGTCTGCGCGGAAAAATCAGCATAGACGTTCGGCTTGGCGAACAGCGCCTGCGTCTGCCGCGCGAAGGGATAGCCGCCGTGGATGAGGACGAAGTTGGTTTTGCGCAACGTCGGATCGTTGAAGAGCGGTTCGAGTAAGAGCGGATTCGAGCCACTGACGCCGAAATAGCCGCCGATGCCGCTGCCGGTGTGGAAGTGGACGGCGAGTCCGAGCCGGCCGGCTTCGCGCGCGATGTAACGCAGCAGATAATCTTGCAGTAGCTTGTACTCCGCGAGCGGCGGCTCACCGCCTCTGACGTAACGCGCGTAGATGCGCCGCGCCTCGCTTTCGGGTGCGTCGGCAAAGTCGAGTGCGCGCAAGTAAGCGGCTTCAAATTTTATGGCCACCGCGCCGTCGCGGCGCTGGCGCTCAAGCGTGGGCTTGACGACCTGCGTCAAATAAAGTTCCAGCGTGCCGGGCGGCGCATCGAGGTTCGCGGCCGTCAGGTAGCGTTTCAGCAGCCGCGCTTCGCCGGGATAAAAGACGCGATAGTCAGGATTGATGCGACCGAGTCCTTCGCTGTTCAAGGGCAGCAGCAACGCATCGTCGAACGCGACCCAGCGAAAGCGCGGCGCACCGAGACCGCGCCCCAACGCGACGCGGTTCGCCAACATCGTCTCGATGTGCAACCGATCCAGCACCCAGTTAGGAAAATTATCGCCCTGCTCGCGCAGGACGCGCTGCTTCGTGGCGCGCAACGTCTGCAAGTGCGCCGCGCTCATGTCGGCGAACCGGTAGCCGTACAACTCGCGCCACGCGCCGATGAGTTCAGGGTTGTCGGGCCGCAGCCGGCGCGGCAACGGCGCATCCTCCAATCCTTCGGGCGGCAGCGCATCGTACTCCGTATCCGTCTCACCCGCCGCCACCACCTTCAACGGGTGCGCGTGATTGTCGAACGCCTTGATCTGATTTATCTCCGCGAGCAACGCCGGGTCGGGCGCGGTCTGCGCGTGTGTGCTGACGACGAATAGGCAGAGGGGCAACGCTAGCCGCAAAGAGACGAGCAGGGGCTTACGCATTATCGATTAATGTCTCCTTCAACGCCGGCACATACGGGATGATCGGTGTCGGTTAAAAATTCTTCCGCGCTAACATCTCGCGGGCGCGTGTGCGGTCGCCGTTGCAAGCGATCATGCGCGGCGCGGCAAGTAGTTCGATATTGAAGCCCAGCCGTCCGTACAGATCAAGAATTTTCTCCGTCGCTTGGTTGGACGCGATGACCGGCCCTTGATGTTGTGCTAGCCATTCGGCCAAGCGCACTTGATCCGCCCACGAAAAACCGCCGGGGCTATAGCTGGTGAACTCTACATCGTAAGGCGGGTCGGCATAGATGAAATCATCGGGCTTGAGCGATAGTGCGCTGAAGTCCCCGCAGGTGAATTGCCAATCGCAGAGCGCGGGCGCATAAGCGTTGAAGTCGCGCGTGTAGTTAATAGCTTTGTGCTGCC
>JANMAD010000320.1:0-19877 GCA_031359515.1 Acidobacteriota bacterium
TGCGTAACCCAATCTTTCCACTCTGCGCTTGTGCCCATGCCGCCGATGATCAGCTTGTCTTCCTTCAAACGCCCGATCATGTCCATGTTAATCATCGCCACCGTCTGCGCGAGCGGCACGACCGGATGATTGACGTAATAGGCCGAGCCGAGCAGTCCCTCCTCTTCACCGCTGAACGCGATGAAGACGAGCGTGCGGCGCGGGTGCGCCGCCGCGAACAGGCGCGCGAGTTCGAGCAGACCCGCAACGCCCGAAGCGTTATCGTCCGCGCCGTGATGAATCTCGCCCGCGCGTGCGGCTAAGCTGCCCTGCCCGCCGCGCCCCAGATGATCGTAGTGCGCGCCGAGCACGATCACTTCATCTTTCAACTTCGGATCGCTGCCCGGCAGCACACCGACGACGTTCGCGGCCGGCGCTTCGCGCCGCACGAGGTCGGTCGTCAAACCGAATGCGATGTTATTGAGCGGCGCGGAAAAATTCTTGCGCGCCGCTTGCGCAGTTGGCGGATTCGCGCCGCCTGTTTGCGCATTTGGGGGCTGAGTTTGCATTGCGCTCTCAAACGCCTCGAAGCGCCCGGCCAGTGTTGCGGCTGCTTCAATCGCGCGGCGCGCAACCTGCCGCGAGATGACGGCGACGGGCAAGCCCGCATCGCCCGCCGCTTCATTCTCCAAACGCGGCCCGGCGAGCCGATCAGCTTTGAAATTCTCCTGCCGCGAGATAAGTAGCAACGCACGCGCGCCATGATCGCGCGCCGCCGCCGCTTTGAAGCGCAGATCGTTGTAGCGCGCGAACGTCCCATGCGGATTATCGCCATCGGGTGTGCCAATGAAGGCGAGCGCGATCTTATCCTTCACGTCCACGCTCGCATAGTCGTCGTGATTCAGATCGTTCGCCGTGATGCCGTAGCCGACATAGACGACCGCGCTCCGCTCGACGCGCGCGTTCGTGCTCCAAGCGAGCGGCATCCAGTCTTCGCCCACACGCAGATCGAGCGCGGGTGCGAGCGCGCCCCCGACCGGCTCGCCCACCTTCGACGTGAACGCCATCGCATTGCTCTTGCCCAATTCGACAGCGGCGACATACGGGAATGATTGCAGGTATGAATTGAACTGCCCTGCCACTTTACGGTTGAATTCAATGCTTGACTGCGCACCGGGCTGCAAGCCAAGTCGTTTGAACTCGTCCGCGATGTACTGCGCGGCCTGCATCGCGCCGTCTGTGCCGGTGCGCCGGCCGTTGAGTTTGTCGGCGGTGAGGAGCGTCACGTCCGCGCGCAGTTGGGCCGCGCTCGGCTCGTTGCTCTGCGTGCCTGAATGCTGCGCAAACGCGCTGGTGAGCAAGAAAGTGAGCAGCAGGAAGAGAGAAGTTGTGCGGCGCATTACGCTGTTCATAATTTATATCCGGTTCTGTTGTGTCTCGCTTGCTCAGGTAAATTCAGTTCACCCAGTCCGCGATGAAGACGTTCGTATCGCCCTGCACTTTGCCGTTGCGGTTTGACGCGAAGACCAGCTTCTTGCCGTCGGGCGAGAACATCGGGAAGCCGTCGAAGGTTTCGTTGTAGGTGATGCGCTCTAGCCCTGTGCCGTCCACATTGATCACGTAGAGATCGAAGTTGCGCTTCTTCGGATCGTTCATGTTCGAGGCAAAGATGATGCGCTTGCCGTCGGGGAACAGATAGGGCGCGAAGCTCGCCGCGTTGAGATGCGTCACCTGCCGCTTGTGCGAGCCGTCCGCGTTCATCAGCCATAGCTCAAACACCGTCGGCTCAATCACGCCCTCCGTCAACTTCTGTTTGTAGCGCGTCTGTTGCTCCGGCGTCTGCGGATGATAAGCGCGATAGACGATCTGTTTGCCGTCGCGCGAGAAGAACGGGCCGCCATCGTAGCCCAACTCATCAGTCAGCCGCTTCACGTTCCGCCCGTCCGCGTCCATCGTGTAGATGTCGAGGTCGCCGCTACGCATCGACGTGAAGACGATCCGCTTACCGTTCGTGGAGATGGTCGCTTCGGCATCGTAGCCGTCCACATCGGTCAACGGCCGCAAATCCGAGCCGTCCGGGTTCGCCGTGTAGATGTCGTAGCCCGCATAGACGGGCCAGACATAGCCCTTCGAGAAATCGGGGCGCGGCGGGCACGCGCGCGTGGCGGCGTGCGTCGAAGCATAGAGGATGCGTTTGCCGTTCGGGAAAAAGTACGAACAGGTGGTGCGCCCGTCGCCGGTCGAGACCATGCGCGTCTCCGCGCCGTCGGCGCGCATCGTGTAAATCTGATCGCACTCGCGCCCGTCGCGCTTTGACTGAAAGATCAACGCGCGCCCGTCGCCGCTAAAATACGCTTCCGCGTTCTCGCCGCCAAACGTCAACTGCCGCACGTTGTGCAGATGCTTCTCGGCGGGTAACTCCAGCACGCCTGTCTGCGACGTTGGTGGCGACTGAGCGAATGCGACCGCGAGTAGAATAATGACGCAGGCGACGAGGGGGAAGGTTCGTTTCATAGACTACCTCAAGGACAAACTATATGCCGCGCACAGCAACCGCTTGTCAGTACCGCCTGCGGTAGCGGGCGGGTAGTGGCGGCGTATGCATGACCCGCCCGCTACCGCAGGCGGTACTGACAGGCAACTTAACCGTTCTTCCGCTCGAACTCGCGCATGAACGAGACGAGGGCTTCGCAGCCTGCGCGCGGGAAGGCGTTGTAGATGGAGGCGCGTATGCCGCCGACCGAGCGATGACCTTTTAAGCCGTCTAGTCCCGCCGCCGTTGCTTCTTTGGCAAACTGTTTCTCCAACTCTTCCGTCGGCAGCCGGAACGTCACGTTCATCAACGAGCGTGCTTCGGGTACGGCATGACCGCGATAGAAGTCGGTCGCATCAATCGCGTCGTAGATGAGTTTGGCCTTCGCTTCGTTCACGCGGTGCATACCTGCAAGCCCGCCTTGCGCTTTCACCCACTGGCAGACGAGATCGAGGATGTAGATGCCCCACGTGTTCGGCGTGTTGTAGAGCGAATCGTTCGCGGTGTGCGTGCGATAGTCGAACATCGTGTGCAGGCCGTCAGGGATGCGTTGTAATAGATCGTCGCGGATGATGACGAGCGTGACGCCCGACGGCCCCAAGTTCTTCTGCGCGCCTGCATAGATGAGCGCGTACTTCTTGACATCCATCGGGCGCGAACAGATGTCCGACGAAGCATCTGCAACGAGCGGCACGTCGCCGACCTCCGGTTCGGTCTGCCACTCGACGCCCTCAATCGTTTCGTTCGTCGTGAAGTGGACGTAAGCGGCGCGCGGGTCGAGTTTCAACTCATGCGCTTCGGGCACGCGCGTGTAACGGCTGTCGGCCAGGTCGGCGGCGACGCTCGTCGTGCCCTGCTTCTTCGCCTCCTTCAAAGCCTTCTTGCCCCAACTGCCGGTGATGATGTAATCCGCGCTCGCGCCCTCGGTCAGCAGGTTCATCGGAATCAGCGAGAATTGCGTGCTTGCGCCGCCTTGCAGAAACAGCAGGTGATAGTTTTCGGGTATGCCGAGCAGATCGCGCAAGCCCTGCTTGGCGCTCTGGTGTATGTCATCGAACGTCTGCGAGCGATGGCTGATCTCCATCACGGACATACCGACACCGGGCAAGCTCAACATATCGCGCTGCGCTTGTTCAAGCACCGGCACAGGCAACACGGCCGGGCCGGCGCTGAAGTTAAAGATTCGTTCAGTCATGATTCTTCCCTCACGTTGATAGATTAACGCTGATTGCTCGCACGATGCTGGTTGGATTATGCGCCCGGCTCATTCAACAGAGAAGGCACAGAGCGCACAAAGTTTTTCTCTGTGTTCCCTGTGCTTCCTCTGTGCGCTCTGTGTTAATCATGCCCTTCGCCGCACAACTGCAAACCCTAACACGCGCCACACGCGCCTACGACTTACTACCCGCACCCGGTTTCATACTTGAACGGATCGCGCCGCCTGCGATGCGCGTCACGACCGAGCGCGGCAACAGCCGCTCCGCTTCAGTTTGCAGATAATTCAGCCAGCCCGAAATAACGTGGCTACGCCCGCGCGCTAAACCCTGCAAGGCCGTGTCCACCACCTGTTCGGGCGTCTGCGCGATCCGCATCGGCGGCTGGCCCATCTTCGCGGCGGCGAAAAAGTTTGTCTCCGTCACGCCCGGACAGAGCGCCATGATCTTGATGCCGTGCGCGCGATTCTCTTCCCACAACGCTTCCGAGAACGACAGCACGAACGCCTTCGTCGCCGCATACGTCGCCATGTACGGCACGGGCTGAAACGCGGCGGTCGAAGCGACGTTGATGATCGCGCCCACTTTGCGCTCGCGCATCGGCGCGAGATAAAGATGCGTCAACGCCAGCAACGTCTTCACGTTCAGATCGATCATATTCAACTCGCGCGCCACATCGAGCGTCGCAAACTCGCCCATCGAACCGAAGCCCGCGTTATTGATTAACGTCTCAACTTCCAACCCGCGCCGCATCGTCTCGTCGAACAACTGCTGCGGCGCATCCCCCGCGCTCAAATCCAACGCGACCGACTGCGCCACTATGTTCCCATACGCCCGCCCCAGCTCGTTGCACAGCGCATTGAGCTTATCAGCCGAGCGCGCCACCAGCACCACGTTCTCGCCCTGCGCCGCAAGCTTGCGCGCAAACACCTCGCCGATCCCGCTCGACGCGCCTGTGATGAGAGTTGCTTTCATTTAACCTTTGATTAAGCTCACGCTTGGCTAACTCCAGTTTATCCTGCGCAGGTGATTGAAGTTAATCACATCTATACCCTGCTTTTCCAACTGCCCGACCAATCGGAAGTCATCCGTCAAAACGAGATATTGTCCCTGCGCCAAATCTAAGATGCCAGCGTCCGTCAGTCCCAATTTAGGGAAATGCGGCGTAGAAGATAAAGTTGCGCTCCCAATATAATGCTCTTCCAAGCTTGTGAGTTGATGTGCGAACTTTAAGTAGAAGGCGGATTTCAGATTATCCGCTAGTTGATTCGCTAGATTGCTCACTTCTGTGAGGATGTTGGGCGTTGTTACTACCTTGCTGAAATATCTAAACAGGCCCAGCAGCGTGTAAAAATCCTCTATCGCGAAGCTCATTGTACGTTTGAACTTTGGGATGCGTTGCGGATCATACATGCCGACAAAATATAAGAGCAGCACATTACTATCAATCAAAACGCCTTTACGCTTGTACTGCGTTAGCAAGTGCTCAAGCTGCTTCATGTTGTAGTTCTCTAATTTTCATAGATAAGACTTCACCGGTCTCCGTATCAACTTTAACTATCTTGTATCGCCTCCCCCTGATCCCCAAAAGCTCACCAACAGAATTCGCAGGCGCAGGGAAACTCAAAGTTATCAGCCAATACTTACTGTCTTCTGATAACTCAACTTCTTCCAACAGGACATCTGAAATCACCTCATGAGAGTAAAGCCCGACAATAAAATTAGCGGCTAATTGCGCAGCTTGTTTCACATCAATCATTGTCCATACCTCCAAGTCAGGACTGCCGATTAAGTTATCATTTTAGCTTCTCAGTTCCAATAGATCGAGTTCGATGATGTCCGCGTTCTCCGCGCGCAGGCGTTCGAGCGTCTCACTCGACGGCGCGGCTTCGAGATTGATGCGGGCGACGGCGGCTTCCGCGCCCTCGAAGACGATGTTCTCCATCTCCTGCACGTTGATCTCGGCTGCGCGGATCGCGCCCAAGACTTGCGCGAGTACGCCGGGCCGGTCGCGGTGACGCACGACGAGCAAGTGCGTGGCGGGCGTGCGCGCGGCGAGGTTGACGACGTTCGGGACTTTGCCGGTGTCCTTAAATGCGCGGATGATGCGTACGGTCTCAGCCGCGATTGCTTCTTGCGCCTGATCGGTCGAAGCGCCGATATGATGTGTGCCGTATAGGTTCGGCTCGCGCGCGATCTCGTCCGTGAACTCGCCCGTCGCGGAGGTCGGTTCGCCCGCATACACATCCAGCCCCGCGCGCAGCCCGCGCTCGCGCATCGCGTTGACTAATGCAGCTTGATCCACGACCTCGCCGCGCGCGGTGTTGATAAAGTACGCGCCCGCGCGCATCGCGTTGAAGAAATCCGTGCTGAGAAAACCGCGCGTCTCGGCATTGAGCGCGACGTGAACGCTCACGATGTCGGCTGCGCGGGCCACGTCTAACGGACTCGCCATCCGCTCAACGCCCAATTCTTCCGCGCGCTCCGGCGTCAAACTCCGACTCCACGCGACTACGGCCAAGCCGAACGCATGCGCCCGCGCGATCATCTCTTGCCCGATCTGCCCCGTGCCGACGAGGCCGAGCGTGCGCCCGTACAGCCCGCGCGCTTTGGAAAACTCCTTCTTGTTCCATTCACCACGCCGGAGCGCAATGACGTTATCGGCGATGCGCCGGTCGAGCGCGAGGATCAACGCGAACGCAAGCTCTGCAACGGCGATGGAGTTTTTGCCCGGACAGTTCGAGACGTAGATGCCGCGCCGCGAAGCGGCCGCCACGTCAATCGTGTTATAACCCGCGCCTGCGCGCACGACGAGTTTCAACGGCCCCGCGTCCATCATCGGCTCGGTCACCTTCGTCCCACGCACGACTAGCACGTCCGGCGCATAATCGCGCACCGCTTCGACGAGCGCCGCGTCCTTCATGTCCGGCTGATAAGAATAATCGCAGCCCGCCGCATCGAGACCGTCGCGTCCCGATTGCTCAAACTTATCAGCGATCAATACACGCATAAAAACTCCAGTAGGCAGTAGGCAGGGGAAGCAGTTTATCTTGCCTGCTTACTGCCTACTAAATTTTGTGAATCAACAAGCCGTCGCGCAACTTCGGCTCGAACCAGGTGGACTTGGGCGGCATGATGCCGTTGGCATCCGAGACGCGCAACAAGTCTGCAATCGTCGTTGGGGACAGGGAGAAGGCGACCGCCGCGCGGCCCGAGTTGACCAACGCTTCAAGCTCTGCCGGGCCGCGTATGCCGCCGACGAAATCTATGCGCTTGTCAGTGCGCACGTCCTTGATACCCAAGATCGGATCAAGCAGATGCGCTTGCAGGACGGACACGTCGAGCGTCGCGGTCGGGTCGGCATCGACGGCGGGTGCGTCGTCGTTGAACTGCAAACCGTACCAGCGGCCGCCCAAGTACATACTGAACTGACCGGGCGCGGCCGGTTGCGCCGTGCCGTTCTCGTCCACGTCGAACCGCTCTGCGACGCGCGCGACGAAGGCGGCAGGCGAGAGGTCGTGCAAGTCCTTCACGACGCGATTGTACGCGAGTATCTGCACCTGATCCGCCGGGAAGATGACGGTGAGAAAGCGGTTATATTCTTCGTCGCCCGTGTGCTGCTCGTTCTGTTGGCGTAACGTAGCGCGGGCGCGGCTGGCGCTCGCCGCGCGATGATGCCCGTCGGCGATATAGAGCAACGGCACTTCGCCAAAGGCGTGCACGAGTTGATCGGGTGCGTTGGCGCGCCAGAGCGTGTGGCGTATGCCGTCGGGCGCGGTGAAATCGTAGAGCGGCGCGCCCGCAATATCGGCCGCGACAAGCGCATCAATTCGTCTGTCCGCGCGATAGGTGAGAAAGACGACGCCGGTCTGTGCGCGCAGGGTGAGCATGTGGCGCGTCCGGTCGTCCTCTTTGTCGGGCCGCGTGCGCTCGTGCTTGCGGATCAGATCGTTGTCGTACTCGTCAACCGCGCAACAAGCGGCGATGCCGATCTGTTCATGCGCGCCCATCACGAGCCGATACAAGTACAAACTCGGCGTGGACTCTTCCTCAAGCGGGCACGTCGCGATCAACTGTTGGAAGTTCGCGCCGGCTTTCGCATAGACGGCGTCGCTATAGATGTCCGTGCCGTCCGGCAGATCGATTTCGGGGCGCGTGACGTGCAGCAGGCTCAACGGATTATCGGCGGCGAGCGCACGCGCTTCGGCCGTGTTCACCACGTCGTAAGGCACGCTGGCCACCTCTTCGACTTGCTCGACGGGCGGACGCAAAGCGCGGAACGGATAGATGACGGCCACGGTCGTACACCTCGTTTAGGGCAGCTAAGAATGGCGGAGCTTTGGTCTGTTAAGACTAGCCGCACACAGGGCACTTTGCCAAGCGGCGAGCGAAGTTTGCCAGCGCGTCAATGTCGCTAGGGCATAAGCGTAAGGGACTGCTGCTGCGCCATTGCCACCCATGCTCACCCCACCTATCCTCGCCGCGCTAACGGCCGCGCGTTAGCCTCCTGACTATTTGTCGGGGCTACAGCGCGGTAAAAGTCAGCCCTGTCCGTACTAGACCGCGCGGCGCGGTAATTGTCGCCTATAGCCGACAATTACAGCCTGCGGTAAAATACCGTCTTTGTTGACTAATACCGCCCTTGGCGGTCTAATTAAGCGTTAGACACTAGCGAGTAATGAAACCAATTGCGAGTAATTAGCGAATGTAATTAGTCGAAGCTACCACAATATTTATGACCAAACACCTGAAAAGCGTTCTTCTCGCATTGCTATTCGTAACACTTTCTTCAGCTTTCATAGAGGCAAAGCCCGCAAAGCCTGGATTCGCAAAAGTCGGTAAAGCAAAGCTGTATTACGAAGTCGCTGGAAAAGGCGAGCCTCTGATTTTGATTCACGGCGGAAACATGGACGGGCGAATGTGGGACGCACAGTTTGATGTTTTTGCCAAGCATTACAAAGTGGTTCGTTATGACGTTCGCGGGTTTGGTAAATCCGATAAGCAAGTTAAACCGTTTGCACATCATCAAGATTTGTATGATTTGATGAAGTTTTTGCATATCGAAAAAGCAGCCATCGTCGGTTTGTCTCTGGGCGGAGCAATAGCGACGGACTTTACGCTGATGCACCCGGAAATGGTCAAGGCTCTAGTATTGTCGTGTCCGGGCATCGTAGGTTTTCAATTTTCACCCGAAGCGCAAAGCTACTCTATCGCTACCATCGAAGCCGCAAGAGACGACGGCTTTGCTAAAGCAACCGAAATGTGGCTGAAATCGCCGTATATGGTTCCGGCAATGGAACACCCTGAGTTGCGTGGTAAGCTGCGTCGAATGGCTTTGGACAACGCGGATGTTTGGCTGAGAAATTTTGTTTGGGAGCGCGATTTAAAGCCGCTCGCTTGGAATAGATTACAGGAAATTCAGACGGCAACATTAATTATCGTTGGCGACCGCGATACGCCTGATATTTTGAAATTAGTCGAGCAAGCGGCGACAAGAATTAAAAACTCAAAGAAGGTAGTTATCAAAGACGCCGGACACATGGTCAATATGGAAAAGCCCGAAGAATTCAACCTAGTTGTGCTGGACTTCTTGGAAAAGAATTAGGTGAAAACTACGGCGTGTCTAACAAGGCGCTCAAGCTGACCCGCCGCCAGCTTGCCTCTCAGCAAAATTGTGTGGTTTCTTCTGTATTGTCTTTAATCGTGGCGCGGGCGGGTGAATTCAGCGTTATATTGCTTCTCTTGACAACGCGTTCACCAGCCTCGCGCAACGTTGACAGCAGGGCGAAATCGTTTTACATAGACCGCCATGGATTATGATGAAGGCAAAGTTGATGAAATGGTTCTAGCACTGCTCTATCTGACCTCATTTGATGAGCATGGCTTTGTTCGGGCCTGGAAAGGTCACGATTGGGATGCGCTGAATCGCCTGCACGAGCGTGGTTTGATTAGTGATCCCAAGAACAAGAACAAATCCATCGTTCTGAGTGAGGAAGGTGCGCGCCGGTCAGCAGAGTTGTTCTCGAAGTTTTTCGGCACGCAATCTTGAGAAGCTGTCGTGAGGTAGCGCGTTCCTGCGAGACGCAATATAACAAAGCCTTGCAGCTAACGGGGCAATAGCATGTTTCTCAAGTAGTCTTATTCAATCAAGCTGGATGCTAATCGCGCGCCGCAGCTGAAGGCCACCGTTGGGCGTTTTCGCTTGAAATTGAAACGGCTGGATAAATTACCGACAAAAGGATATGCTGTTCTCGTTATGAATACTGTTAAAGCATATGAGGAAGTCATTGATTTTATCGCTGCTGGGACGACTCCGCAAAACGTCATTGCTTTTCGCCCGTCGGAAGCAGCGCAAGAACGAGTTGCGGATTTATTGTCGCGCGAAAAAGAAGGCGAGTTGTCACCCGAAGAAAAATCCGAACTTGACCGTTACTTGCAACTTGAACATTTAATGCGGCTGGCGAAAGCCCGCGCCCGTGACTTTTTGCCGGAGGAGTAACCGTATCAGTTCCGAAACGAGGCAGATTGTTGCAAGCCGCGCCAACTTTGTTTGTGAGTATTGTTTGATAGCTGAAGAAGATGCTTATTTTAGATTTCAAGTTGAACATATCATCAGCCGCAAACATGGCGGCTCATCAGAGTTGGAAAATTTAGCTTTAGCGTGCGTTTTCTGTAATCGGTACAAAGGCAGCGACATTGCTTCTTTAACCTGAAACCGGCGAGTTAGTTAGTCTTTACAATCCGCGCACAGACCATTGGAGCGAGCATTTTCGTCTAAGTGGAGTTATCATCGAACCATTGACCAAAATAGGCGAAGCGACAGTTCGTATTTTGCAGATGAACCACGCCGACCAGATTTTAGAGCGTGAAGTTTTAGGTCGGCGCAGACGTTATCCAAGCGAAGCAGCATTGCTGTTGATAACTGAACACTAGGCGAAGGCAACGCCCAACAGTCATTCGACCCGCCCGCCCGATAGAATGCTTCTCATCAATCTTCCTTGCGATGAGGCTTGAATGCCATTCGCGGGCGGCGGCTCAATTCTATCTATAAAGCGCGTCAAGAGAAAAAAGGCAGACCTCTCCTGCTGCGGCACATGCGCCGCTTTATTGTTTCTCTTGCTGACCAACGTCCGGGTTAGGCAATCGCACTTCTGTTAAGTTCAGGAACTTCTCCCGCCTTGCTCGGTTCGTCTTATTGCGCCTGCCTCAAAGCCGATCACTACAGTTACGGCAGCGATTCAACCATCTATCCGGGCATCAATAGCCCATGAGGAATAGTACGCACCTCCTTCATCAGTGGAAGAAGGGTCAGCCACCCAATCAGCGTCCAGGCACTCGGCTCAGAAGAGCTGTGGCCTACGGAATTGCACGGGCAAGCTGACTTCGACTGCCGCGCTACGCTCCGCTTCGTGTCCCGCGCCGGAGGAATTAGGCATAATCAATCTCGTCCCGGAGCATGATGAAAATACGGAGCAGAAGCTTGCGCGCGACCGCCACCTTCGCTTTCGCCTTACCTCTACGCTTCAGCACCTGTTGGTAGAAGTCCCTGAGTTGTTCGTCGCTTTTGGCAGCAGTCTGTCCAGCTTCAACTAATAGGTAACGTAAGAGCCGCGCTCCGGCTTTACTGATCCCGCCGTAGACTTTCCGTTCCGCCGATGAGCGCTCGGTGACATCCAGGCCAACGTAAGCCGTCACCTTGCGCGCCCCGGCAAAGCGCGCGACATCGCCGAGCGTATGGACGAGACAGAACGAAGTCAGCAGCCCCACGCCCGCGTGCGTCTGCACTCGCGGCACGCGCGCATCCGCTTTGGCTTGCCGCTTCAACCACCGCTCAACCGTGAGAATGCGCGGTGCGAGTTCGTCGGCTAAAGCCAGCCACTCGTCGCGTTGCTGTGCAAGCACAGGTGAAAGGCGCAACTGTCGAAGCCGTGCGCGGCCTTGTGTGGTCGCGAGCTTCGCTTGTAGTGACAACCCGGCACTAATCGAAAGCGCGTGCAGCGAGTTCCACATCATCGTGCGCAACTTGACTAACTTGTGCCGAAACCGCAGTTGGCGTAAGACCTCGCGGCTTTGCGGTGAGTAGCGATAGCGGCGCGGGAACGCATCATGTGTCAGCAGGTCGAGGATGAGCTCGGCATCGCGGCGGTCATTCTTCTGGCGGCGTCGTGCGCGTCGTCTAATCTGCGCCGCGTCGCTGACGAGTAGCGTGTGACCCAAACCTTCCATCATCTCCTCGAACCATGAAGTGTAGCCACTGGCTTCCACGCCGACGATGACTTCGCCGCTGAACTGCTTGTAGAATGAGCGCACATCATCCTGCTGATGATGCAACTCCCGGCACTTGATCTCGCCATCCAAGAGGTCAACAAAAGCTAGTGTTTGTTGACGCGCAGGCGGGTCAACTCCGAGATATACTGTCATGGTGTGGGTGCCTCCTTTCGCGATTACTTAACCCGTATGTGAGTCTAACAAAGGCTCAATGCAAGAGGAGGTGTCCACTTTATATCATCAGCGTTATGCCGCGTACAGCATGGCGTTCATCACTGGGGGTGGTTATGAACACAGTTGTGCAAATTACGCTCGAAGATGGGTTGATGTTCCAGTCCGGCTTCACTGCGCCGGCTGCGTACACCTGCATTATCTTCTGCCGCGTTGCGCCTGACTGGTTGGATGGCGCGCAAGTGAAAACGGCGAAGTTGGAGTTGGTGTTTGAAAACCTTTACGGGGCGCACTGGCGCGCAGGTAATGATGACGGCTCGCGCTACGTTGTCCGCAGTGTTGAGGCGCGCATGCTTTCGCCCGCGGAGGCGCAAGCTGCTCCCTGGCGGGGCGTCAGCAACCACGGTAAATATCACTACTGGTTTTACCATGTCGCCGCCACGGGGGAGCTACTAAAGATGGCAGCAGCGGATTTTTAGTGCTGGTGTTAGCCGCAACGAGTAGGTGTAGGTCGTGAGCAGCGTGTAGGGAAAATCATAGCGATGGGCGCGTTTAGCAAATGGCTCTTGCAGGACGAGCAGAAAGAGTTGTTCGACATTCTGTTGGCGCTGACCCTGAACATAGTTTTTCTGGGCCTCCTCGCATTGCTGCTCTGGCCGCTCGGCCGGACGCTGCTGGCCTTGCGCCTGGCGAAGGGTTATGGCCTCTTCTGGCTCGTCAGTTATGCGACCGTCTTGCTCATGATCGTGTGCCGCCGGATTTTTCGCATGGGCTTGGATTCCCATTTCGACGCTTACGTGCTGTCGAATCTGTTCGTCAGCGGTTTGCTGCAAGCGGGGTGGTCGGCTTTTGCCGCGTTGACCGTGCATGGCTTCACGGGCAGTACGCCGGGTTGGCCCGGCGTGGCGCTCTTGTACTTCGGCGGGCTGCTTTCGTGTTTCATCGCCTTCAACATTGTGTCTGCGTTTTACGGCGGGAGTCTCTACAGACGTGTGAATGCGCTGCTCGCATTGGTCAGCTACAGCTTGTTCAGCGTGTGGCCTGCGAGCGGCCGTGTGCTATACGGCCGGCTTTTCGATCTGTTTTGAGCAGGCGCGAGGAAGCGGCGCGGCGGGCAACTGAAACGATAATTTTAAGGAGACAAAACATGGCGGCAGATCAATATCCGGCTGACGGGGAGCGCACCGGGCAAGCGACGACAACGGGCGAGACATTGTCTGCGCCGGGGCAAATGTTGGAGGCTTACAGTCAGCAACGCGCGAGTATGCACGATGTCATGCGTGCGTTGACCAGTCATCGCGGTTGGCTCGTGCCGGCGCTGCTGGTCGCGCGCAGTATAGACGAGCAGTCCTACGTGTTGGACAACATGGTGCTGTTCGGCACGGAGACGCGCCTGCCGCCGGGCGAGTTATGGATTTTCACCGACCGGGCCGCCGCTGAACTGGCCCAAGCGGCGGGCGCGTTGCTCGGCGCGTATGCGAGCGGCATCGCGGGCACGGAGTTGTTCCGCCGCCTCGATCCAAACGTACCAACCGTGCGCGTCAATCCCTATTCGCTGCGCGCACGCACGTGGACATTTCAAGAGAACTCCGCGGCTGAGGTGGGCCGGATTTGGGCCGACGCCATCGCGCTCGAAGAGAGTTTCGCTGAGTGGCGGCAGACGGGCCAACCCGACCGCGCGGCGATCAGTAATTATCGCGCCTTCTTGCTGTTCGATCATTCATCGGGGCCCGTGATCACGCTGCCTAATCAGGGCGGCATGACGAACCCGGCCGCCGCCTTCACCGCGCCGGATTGCGCCGAGATGTTTTTGACTAAGCTGAGCGCAGAACAACGCGCAGCCATGCAACAAGTCGTGATCGCCGGCGAGAAAATACAGACCGCTGCGCCGCGTTTAGGGATTGACGGCTTGCTGATTAATGCCTTCGGCCCCGGCGCAACTTACGCCTATCCGTTCGCTGACAGCAGTGCGGGCTAAGCTTGTCTGGCCGCGAAAGCACACGAAGCAGTACGAAGCAACAGGCTCTTTCATGTTGCGGTATTAAGATCATGGGACAAGCCAAAGCAACGCGCTACGCCGAACTCGCAGCCCTGCTCAACGAACAGGACGCGCGCTTCGCGCAGGCTATGCGGGCGCACGGCTTCGACCCGGCGCAGGCCGACACGACCGCGCTGCCGGGCGCGCTCGCGGAACTCTACGCCACACGCGCGGAGACACGCGCAGAGTTGGCCGAATTGGCAATGGAAGCTGAGGAGAGTTAAGCAATGAGCGAGTTGGCGAGTCGTGCCTGCGTGCCGTGTCACGGCGGCGTGCCGCGTCTGACGGAGGCGGAGAGCGCAAGCTACAGACAACAGTTGCACGCCGCTTGGACGGTCGTGGACGAGCATCATCTGTCGCGCGCTTACAAGTTTCCGAACTTCGCTGCGGCGCTCGCATTCGTCAATCGCGTGGGCGCAATCGCTGAAAGCGAGGGCCATCATCCGGACATCTCGTTCGGCTGGGGCTACGCCGAGATCAAAATCTACACGCACGCGATTGCCGGTCTCAGCGAAAGCGATTTCATCCTCGCCGCCAAACTCGATGCGCTCGGGCCGCGCGCATAGCCGGTTTCACCTGCAACTAAAACACGCTATCATCACGGCAGCAATCCGGATTGGGAGCAAGACGCACATGAGACAAAAATACTTTTCGCTCTGTCTGCTCGCCGCGCTCATTATGGGCGTTGCGGCCACACGCGTGCCGGCACAACAGGGGGACGGTGTGCCGCGCATCACGCTCGCGGAGTTCAAGGCGTTACTGGCCAGCGTCAGCCCGCCGTTCGTCATAGACGTGCGCGGCGCGATTGATAGCCAGATCAGGAACGCGCATCACATCCCGCTCGGCGAGATCGAGGCGCGCTTAAATGAAATTCCGCGCGACCGCGAGATCGTCACCTACTGTGCTTGACCGAGCGAACACTCCAGCGCCGGTGCGGCGCAGCTACTGCAAAGCAAAGGTTACACACAAGTACACGCGCTACTCGGCGGCTGGGCCGCATGGCTCAACGATGGCGGCGCGACCGAACCGGTCGCCGCCAACACCGCGCCGCCAACACCTGCGCCCACCCCGACGCCGACGCCTGCGCCGGTCGAAATGAAGAAAACCGCCCCGCCACCCGTGCCTACAAAGACGAGCAAAAGCAAAACGAAGCGCACCCGGCATAACAGCAAACGCACGCCGACAACGTATTAAAAACTTCTCGCCAAGGCGCAAAGGCGCAAAGAAGAAAAGAGGCGCATGCCGCAATTTGCGTCTTGTCTTTGCGCCTTTGCGCCTTGGCGTGAGGTCTTCTTAGTGACAAGGGGCAAGTGACGAGTAAGAAGTTTGGCAACTTGTCACTCGTCACTTGCCCCTCATCACTGCGCTTAAAAGTTCAGCCGCAGGGCGAACTGAATCTGCCGGCTCGTGCCGAGACCCACGTCGCGCACGACCGTCTGGCGCAGCAGCCCAAAGGTCTGGCCGGCTTGCGCCGGCGTGTAAGCCTGACCGGGTTGCGCGCCTGCGCCGAACGTGTAGGTGTTCGCGCTTGCGCCGCTCGCGTTGAAAGTAACGCTCGGCAACGCCAGGTTCAGCCGCGAGCCGGGGATGTCGAAGTTCGCGTGGTTGAGGACGTTGAAGACCTCTGTGCGGAACTCGATGGTCATGTGCTCACGCACGGGAAAGCGTTTGTTAAAGACGAGATCGAACTGCCGGAAGTTCGGCCCCCGCAGGGTGTTGCGCGGCACGTTGCCGAACGCGGCGGGCGCGGGCGTGGCGAACGCGGCCGGGTTCAACAGATTGCGGTCGTTGTTCAGATAAGGACTGACGCCGGGCACGAAGTCGGGCCGGCGCACGTTGCGCGATGCGCCGCCGCGCGGCGTGTTGACGACCGCGATGAAGCCCGGCGGCAGCGGGTTCGCGGCGTTGATCGTGCCGGGCAGTTGCGCCGTGAAGCCGTTGGCGAACGTGGTCGTCGCGCCGCCCGTGCTGGTCGGGACGACGCAACCGCTGGCATTGCGACACTGGATGACCACGTCGGGCCGAACGATGCCGACTTCAAGCGGCAGCCCTGAACGCGCGTTGACGATAGTGCCGATCTCCCAGTTGCCTAAGAAGGCGTTGCCGAGCGTGCCGAAGTCGTGCTTCTGCCCCTTGCCGAACGGCAGGTTGTAGAGCGCGGACAAGTTGAAGCTGTGGCGCACGTCGAAGTTGTTGTAGCCGTCGTCGTAAGCGAACTCATTAATGTCGCGCGCGTTGTTGGCGGCTGTGCGCGCTTCGTTCGAGCCGGCGGTGTTGCCGAATGAACGCGCGAAGGTGTATTGCGAGTTCAAGCTCAGCCCCGTGCTGAAGCGGCGACCGAGCGACATCTGAAGCGCGCGATAGTTGTCGCGCCCGCCACTTGTCTTGAAGTCCACTTCGGCAAATGGATTCTGCACCGACGACGTGCCGGAGATGATGGAGAACTGGCGCACGGTGTTGACGGCGACGACCTGCCCCGCGGCGTTCGTGCGATTGATGACGCCGACGCCCGTGGGCAGCGCCGTGCCGTCATTGATCACGGTCTGACCCGGCAAGATGTTGTTCGCGACGCTGCGCAGGAAGAGGTTGCGCCCCTGCGAGCCGACGAAGGCCGTGGTCAGCACGAGTTTGTAGGGCAACTCCTGTTGCAGTGAGACGCTGTACTGAAAGACGCGCTCCGGCACTTTGTAATCGGCCGAGTAGGCGCGCGGCTGGTACGCGCGGTTGTTCGGGTTGCTCAAGAAAGCGGCCGCGATCACGGCCGGGTCTTGCGGGAAAGCGTTCGTGACGTTGCTGATGGTCGAGCTGATGCGGTCGGATTCAATCGGTTGAATCTGATCTTCGGTCTGACCGGGGCCGTAATAGATGCCGAGGCCGCCGCGCAGGACTGTGTGCCCGCCGCCGAAGAAGCCCGTGCCCGTTTGCCTGGGCGACCACGTTAACGCGACGCGCGGCCCGAAGTTGTTCTTTGCGGTCTTGAACGCCGCCTCTTTCGGATCGCGTAGCTGGCCCGTATTGATGTCGAAGAGGACTTGCAGGTTACGATCCTCGCGCAAAGGCGTGTAGTACTCGTAGCGCAGCCCGTAGTTGAGCGTCAGATTGGAGCGCAGTTTCCACTCGTCCTGCGCGTAGGCGATGTAATACTCCTGCTTGGCGAAACGTTGCCCGGTCGCGCCGCCGTTGAACGGTGAAGGCGCGCTCACGTCGCCGAGGTACTGGACTGATTGGGCACTGTTGGCCAAAAAGTTGTTGATGCTTGAGTAGGTATAGGTGATGCCGCCCTGTCTGTCCGTGTACAGACGGATCGGGCGCACCTCGCCGCCGAATTTGAAGCTGTGGCGGCCGCGCGTCCAACTCAGGTTATCAATGAACGAGAGCGAGTAGGGCGTGTACGGCTGACCGCGCCCGTTCGTCGCGCTGTTGGCGCGCACCAAGCCGCCGGGCGACGCGACGCCCGCGTTCGCGCCCTGACCGGGCAAGGCAAAACCGGCGACGCTGCCGGAGATGTTGAGCGAGATGTTCGAGAAATCAATGCCGCCGACCGTCGGCGCGATGCCGTTGACGCGCGAGTAGGCGCTGTTGTAGCCGACCTTCATTTCGTTCAGCAGGTTCGTGCTGAGGATTGATTGCAGGGCGACGACCGCGTTCTGCGGCACGGAGTTGATGGCGATGCGGCGACCCGTCACGCCCTCTGGCTGATTGTTCGTGCCCTGATCGCGGAAGAAGCGGAAGTAGGACGAGTGGCGCTCGTTGAACTTGTAATCGAAACGGAAGGCCGCCGAGTTCTCGTTGACGCGATTCTTGGACTGTAGCTGCACGGTGTCGAAGAGATCGGGCCCGGTGCGCAGCGTGACCGCATTGGGCGCACGGAACACAGGGATCAGCGTAGCGGCCGTCGCGCGGCAATTGATCGTGCCCGTGCCGAGCGGCGCGGCGCAGATGCGGGCAGCTTGACCCGGCACAGCCTCGATGGAGTTGACACCCGCGCGCAAGCGATAACCTTCATAGCTGAAAAAGAAGAACGCTTTATCTGTCTTAATGGGGCCGCCGATTGAGCCGCCGAATTGATTCAGGCGCAGCGACGATTTCTGCCCGATGATATTGTCGAAGAAGTTCGGCGCGTCGAGCGCATCGTTGCGCAGGTACTCGAAGAGCGAGCCGTGGAACTGGTTGCCGCCGGACTTGGTCACGACGTTGATCTGCCCGCCCGTGCCCGTGCCCTGCTCCGCCGGGTAGTTGTTCGAGTCCACGCGGAACTCTTGAATGTTCTCCAGACTCGATTGCAGACGGAAAGGCGTCGGCACTTCGCCGTTCAAGTTGCCGGGCGAGGCGTCAATAATGGCCGTGCCCTCGATGCCGTCATAGCGCACGATGTTCTGCTCGACGGCGCGGCCGGAGAATCTGACATCGCCGAACGTGCCCGAGCCGGTGTTGACTGAACCGGGCGCTTGCAGGTAGAGCTGCGATAGTTGCCGCCCGTTCAGCGGCAGCGCTGCGACTTCGCGCTGGTTGACGTTCGCGCCCAGCTTAGCGGAACTCGTATCGAGCGCTACTTCGTCCGAGGAGACAACGTCAATTGTCTCGGCCAAGCCGGGCTGGACAGCGATGTCGAGCGTTAATTCCTGCCCGACGTTCAACTGCACGGCGGAGGCCTTCGACGTTTTAAAGCTTTGCGCGGTGACCGTCACGGAGTAAGCCGCCGGCTTGAGCGCGGTCACTTGATAAAGTCCTTCGTCGTTCGTCGTGACGTTGCGCTCCTCGCCCGTGCGCTCGTTGCGCACGGTGATGGTCGCGCCGGACACGACGGCATTGTTCGGGTCGCGCACCATGCCGACGATGCGGCCCTGATCGCTCTGGGCCGCGACCGCAAGCGGCATGAGCAACAAAGCGGCGCATGCGATAATAAAAGTTAGCGAGCGGGGAAACCGCTGCAAGCGATAGCGAATCATCGAAAGCCTCCTATGGAACTGGCAAAAATTGGACAGATGGGTTTTGCTTGCTGGCACACATGCCTTACCGGCAAAGATGACGAGCCGCACCGGCCGGCGGCGCAGACTTTGTCAGATGGAAGAGGTAGCTAGTTTGGTCAGGCAAGGAGGGAGTTTAGGGTGCGCGGATTAAATCAGGGTGAAGCGTGGATTAAATATCTGTTAACTCGACCTTGCACCCTGATGCCGAGCATGGTCGTTATTCGCGCTGTCCACCGCGCGCTACGCGGCCCGCGCCAGTGGCAACTCGGCGTGCGCTTCGTCTTCTAGCCGTCCGGGGATTTGTGAGATCAAGGTGGGGGCGAGGCGGCACAGGATTGTGTTCCAGCTTGGCGAGTCGATCAGCCCGTTCCGCACGTTGCACGATGCTTGGCCGGCGCGGGGCGAACACGCTCATAGCTGTCGTTAGATCGTAGGCGTGCGAAAACCGCAACTGCGGGGCTTAGCGCACCCGACTCTTTTTCCGCCGGAGAAAGTCTATCAGCACGAACTGCGACAGGTTGCCCGGCGTAGCAAAGTACGCCTTGCCATGCGTCATCGCCGTCATCTGTTTGACGAACTCGACGAGGTAATAATCCGACGCCAGCATGAACGTATTGATCATCACGCCCGCCTTGCGACACGCCTGCACCTCTCTGAACGTCGCGTCCATCACGAGCGGATCGTTGCCCATTGAGTTTTTATAC
>JANMAD010000337.1:0-11536 GCA_031359515.1 Acidobacteriota bacterium
GCCGATTCCGAGAAGTGCTGCGTGGCGGTCGAGAGATGATCCGAGATCGTCGTCACCTGCTCGGCCACTTCGCGCCCCTCCGACGCGATCTGATTGACCCGCGCGCTCAAGGCCGTAACTTGATCCAACAACGGTTCGGCCCGTCGTTCCAGATTATTCACCGTGCGCGCCACACGCGCGACAATCACCGCGATGGCCACCATCGCCACCGCAACGATGACGAACGCAGCCGCCACAATCACCAGCACCCAAAAGGCCGGATCGCGCGTGCTCATCTGTAAGGCTAACGAGTGCATGAAGAATTTGTCCGTTGTTCGTTGTCCATAGTTAGTTGTTTAAGCTCATCTGTAGCCGCTTTCTTACGTAACGAGAACAACGGACAACTGACGACTGACAACAGACGCTTTACGATTTGCTCGCGTCCTTGATCTCTTCGTAATAGGTCGGCGCTTGCTCTAACATGCCGGACGTTTCGGTGCGCCGCTTCTCGTCAGCGTAAGCGCGTTTGCCCGCGTCGAGGGCGGTCTGGAAAATTTCGCCGCGCCGTGTGGCCGCTTCGCGCGCCGTGTTGGCCAACTCGCCCGCGCGATCCGAAGCGGTGTTATAAAATTCGGTCGCGCGCTCGCGCCCCACTTCATAATACTCGCCCGCCTTCTCGCGCGCCGTATCTACACCCGTGCGCGTCGCGTCGGCGATATCCGAGCGCAACTCGCGCCCCGACTTCGGCGCGAGCAACAACGCTGCGACCGCGCCGAGCAAGCCGCCGAGCAATATGTAGCCCATACGCCCGCCCATGTCTCCGTCATCACGCCGCGCCGGCGGCAAAGGTCTCTGCTGCGTCATCTGCGACCTCTCTTCCGCGACCTTGAAGTTAAGCAACTCCGGCCGCTCAGTGGGCAAAATCCACGCCTGTAACCTGTTTGGCACTATAACAAAAGCGCGTGAAGCGGCGCAAGAAATGTGTCGGCGATGCAGCGTACATGACGGCGTTAAGGCGTCGCTGTTTGGCCGGACTTCTTTAATTCGATGATGAGTTGTTTGAACTCTGCCTCTTGTCGCAGCAACGCGAAGTCTGCGCTCTGTTCAAGCAGCGTTGCATCGTTGAAGCCTTTGTCCGCGGCCCGCCGCAAGGTTTGCAAGGCGGATCGCTTCTGGCCGGCGAGCGCGTAGGCGGCGGCCAGTTCCACCAGCGCACGCGCGTTGTCCGGTTTGAGCGCGCCGGCCAACTCAAGTTGCGCGGCCATGCCCGCATAATTTTTCTGTTGCCGCAACGCCGCAGCCCGTTCGTAGAACTGCACGAACGCGCCGTTCAGCACGCGCCGCGCCACACGGCGCGCGGACGAGTCGGTCGGCTCGTCTGCTTGCCGTCTGAGCCGGGCCGCGTCGGCGCGAAAGTCCGCCAGCGTCTGCGCCAGTATTTCTGCCGGATAGCCCTCGACCGGCGGCGCGTGCCCGAGCAACTCATCGGCGCGCGTCGCCTGCTGCGCCTCTTCATCGCGCTCCTGTTTAAGCGCCGCTTTGACTTCCCTGCTCGACATCAACTGCCGCACTTTATTTTCGTACTCACTCACCTCGCGCAAGCCTTTGCACGCGCGCACGAGCGCATCGTAGGCGACGTATGCATCGTAAGGTTTTTGCGCCGTTTCGGCCGCGTGCGCCGCATGAAGCCGTGCATGGAATAACTGATCGATCAACGCTTCATCGCGCGTACGCGCGCCTGCGCGCATCGCTTGCAACTCAAGCCACTCGATTGCTTCCTTGCAGACAGCGCGCGGCGGCCAATCGTGCCCGCCCGCGAAGACGGCGAGTTGGTTCGGCACGTTGAGCGCATCAAGCGTGCGGTTGAGTTGGCGCAACTCCGGATGGTTGAAATCGTCCGTCCCCGTCGTGCCGAAGAGGACGAAGGGCAACGCGCGCGTCGGCCGCATGTTTGCAGAGAAACCGCCGCTACAGGCGATAACGCCCGCGATCTGGCCGTTGGCAACTGCGGCGAGGTAGGTGGCGACGCGCGCCCCGCCGGAGAAGCCGGCCGTGTAGGTGCGGCGCTCGTCGAGCGCGAAGCGCGCGTGCGTGTCGGCCCATAATGTCTGCACGATCTCGGTCACGCCGATGCCGTTGCGCGAGTTGTTCGAGCCGACGACGATGTAGCCGTACTGCTCGGCCGCGTCTTTGAACAACTCGACGGGCCGCGCGCCGCGCCCGCCCGGATCGAACGCATAGAGGATGGGGAACTTTTTCTCCGGCGTGTAACTCGCCGGCAGATAGAGCGCATAGCTCTGCGTCGCATCCGTGCGACAGACGACGCGCTCGACGATGCGCCCTTTTGGCAACTCGTCCTGCGTTGTCGCACTGAAAGCATGTACCGCCGTACAGAACAAGAGCGCGACGAGTTGGCACAGGTGGCGTGGCTTCATGATCAGACGTTGACTAAATCGAAGCACCGCAAAATGGAACAGAGAACAAAAACATTTAGCCACGAACTCACACGAAATAGCATGAACCAAAGACCACGAATTTATTGTGTTTTAGTTCGTGTTGCTTCGTGTGTGTTCGTGGATAGTTTTTCATGCCGGCCCAATCTCTCGTGGTTTGATTTAGACACATAGATGCAGGCGCGAGGGTGTCGTGTTGCACGGGCAAGCGCGCGGCCGGCTCACGCTTCGTCTTTATAGCCGAGCAGTTTGCGATAAAGCGTCTTGCGCCCGATGCCGAGGGCGCGAGCGGCGCGCGTCTTGTCGTTGCCGGTATAGACGAGTGTGGCTTCGATGGCGCGGCGCTCGATCTCGGCGAGCGGGGTGGGCAGGTCGAATTCAAGTTTGACGGCGCGGTCAACGCCGTGCGCGGCGCGTGTGCGCGCGGAGGGGCGCGGGTTCAGCGCGCGTTCCGCGAGCGCGGCGCGGTTGATCGCTTCGGGCAAGTCGGCCAACTCGATCTGCCGGCCCGAGGCGATGATGATCGCCCGCTCGATGGCGTTCTCCAACTCGCGCACGTTGCCCGGCCATTCGTAGCCAACGAGCGCCGCCAACGCTTCCTGCGAGATGCCGGAGACGAAGCGGCCGGTCTTCTGTTTGTAGTGCTCCAGAAAATGTATGACGAGCGGATGAATGTCCGCGCGCCGCTCGCGCAGGGGCGGCAGCGTGACGGGAAAGACCGAGAGCCGGTAGAACAGATCGCGGCGAAAACTGCCTTGCTCGACCGCGCGCTCAAGATCGACGTTCGACGCGGCGATGACGCGCACGTCCACCTTCAACACCTCGTTGCCCCCGACACGCGTGAACTCGCCATCCTGCAACACACGCAGCAGACGCACCTGCGCCGACAGACTCATCTCGCCGATCTCATCGAGAAAGAGCGTGCCGCCGTCCGCCTCTTCAAACCTGCCACGCCGTCTAGCACGCGCATCCGTGAACGCGCCGCGCTCGTGCCCGAACAACTCGGACTCAAGCAGCGTCTCCGGGATCGCGCCGCAGTTGAGTTTGATGTACGTGCGCTCGCGTCGTTGCGAGTTGTAGTGGATCAGATTGGCGATCAACTCCTTGCCCGTGCCCGACTCGCCTTGCACTAGCACGGAGGTCTGTGTGTCCGCGACGTTCAAGGCCAACTCGATGGCGCGGCGGATGGCGCGCGTCTGCCCGATGATGCGATCTTCCGCGTGCCGCTCGTGCAGGACGGAGCGCAAGCGCATCACTTCGGCCGAGAGTTGATCGCGCTCAAGCGCCGTGCCGATCTGATCCGCGATGCCTTCGACGAGCGCCGTGTCATGCTCGTCGAACCCCGCGCGCTCTTCGCTCCAGACGAGACCGAGCAACCCGAACGTCTGCTCGCCGCCGATGCGCACGGGCGCGACGAGCGCGGCGTGCCCGCCGAGTATCTGATTGAACATCCCGCGCAGCGGCTGCGGCAAATCCGCGTCGAGCAGACGCAAGGTCTTCGGCTCTTTGAACAGATCGATCACGGCCGGAAACTCGGCGATGTTGATCGACTGCCCGTGCGTCTCAATTAATCCACGCACGCCTGTGGTCGGCGCGTGCGGCGCGGACTTGAAGGCGGCGAGATTGATCGCATGACCCGTCGGGTCAAGCACGCCCAGCGCGCAATAGTCCGCGCCGACGAGCGTGAGCGCGCGTTCCAGCACGAACGAAGTGATGTCGCCGAAATCCGAGCGCGCGTTCAAGGCGTTGGCGATGTCGAGCAACGCTTCGGTGCGCTGTCCCTCGCGCTGCTGATTGGTGAAGAGACGCGCGTATTGATAGCCGACGGCAATCTGCCGCGCGATGGATTGCAGGAACGAGACCTCTTCGTCAAGCCACTTGCGCAGCGCGCGGGTCGTGTGCAGACCCAACAGACCAAGCACCTCGCCGCCCAAGACGACGGGCAGGATTAGCAGCGAGCGCGTGTTGAGGCTCGCGGGCAGTAGATGGATTTTCGGATCGAGACCGGGCGCGGCCGTGTCGTCTATGCGCACGGGGCGGGTGAGATCAAACCGGCCGATCAGTTGGCGCACGTCAACGGGAATGGTCGTGCCGAGGCTCGACGGCACATCGTCGTCCACGCGCCACTCGTGACTGATGCGTAGCTCGCCCCCTTGCGCGAGTTGGATCACGTCGCAGCGATCCACGTCCATCATGCGGCCCAACTCGCTGACGATGGCTTGCAAGAACTTGTCGAGGTCAATCTCGGATTGGAGCGTCGGCGCGAGGCGATTGATGATCGCTTCGCGCGCTTCGTACATCTTGCTCTTGCGTTCGAGCGAGAGCGTTTGCGCGCTCGGGTTGGATATGGGCTGCTGCACAGACAACTTGGTGACACCGCTCCTTAACCTGAATTGTGCGCGCGTGGGAGAGTGCTGGTCTCTTGTTGAGCCAGCCTGACCGCGCGGACTAGCGAGAGAGCTTTTCCGTTAGGGATTGATGATAGCGAAGCGCATGGCGGAAAGACAAGGAGGGAGAGAAAAGCTGTCAGTGGTCACTGGTCAGTTGTCCGTGGTCAGTTGTTACTCGTTACTGCTGGCTCAAGTCTAGCCACCGCCGCTCAGTCACGTGAGTAGCACAACGGACAACTGACCACGGCCAGCTTGATTAATTCATGCGTGCGATCTCGTGCGCGGTCGCTTGCGTGAGGCGGAATTGGATGAGCGCCTGGGTGGGCGTCAAGAGCGGGTGATAGGTCTGCCCGTAGCGGCCGATGATGTTGCGCACGTAGCTCTGCGTCTCGCTGTAGGGCGGGATGCCGTCGTACTTGTCCACCGCGCCTTCGCCCGCGTTGTAGCCGGCGAGCGCAAGCGTCACGTCGCCGTCGAACCGCTCCAACAACCAGCGTAGGTACTTCGCGCCGGCCGCGACGTTCGCCTGCGGATCGAAAGCGTTAGCGCAATTGAAGCGTTTGGCCGTGGCCGGGATCATCTGCATAAGTCCTTGCGCGCCCGCGCTGGATTTTGCGTCCCGTTTGTAGCGCGACTCTTGCCAGATGACGGCGTGCAACAGACGCGGGTCAAGCCCGTTCTCTTGCGCCGCATGCAGGATGATCAGATCGATGTGGTGGTCGCCGGACGTAGGCACATCGGCCGGAATGTAATTCGGGTCGAGCGTGACCGCAGTCGCTTCCGTCGTCGGCGCAGAGGCTCTAGTCGTGATGTTGGTGAAACTGGCGAAGAGTGTAAGTCCGAAGACGAAGAAAAATGCGAGTTTGAAAGAGCGAAACAGGGGTAGGGTACGAGTAAAAGTCATTCAGTTCTTTCTCCATGTGAGCTAGGCCTAGCCGAGCTGCGTTAATCGAATTTCACGCACGCGGCGCAAAGGTCTTGGGGGCTACGCATGGAAACGACCACTGATCAAAGAACAGTAAATCGAGACCGGGTTTGAGATGGATGAAATGTAATGTCAGTTGCTTGCAATGCAATGAAAATGCGAGACTTAGAGAGCATACCGTGCGGCTTTAGTGCAGTCGGATAAGTCCCCGTTCAATGGTCACTTACACCCGCTCGTAAGGGTTCTGAAGAACATAGTCTGTCAGTCTGCGCGGCTTTCGTCTGGAAGTGCTGCAATCGAATTATTATCGAAAGTAAATTAATTGTTTTGCCCGCGCCAAGTGCTACAGTCATTTTGCGCCGAGCCTGCATCATAGGAAGGCACGGTTGCCACGTGATCGCTACGGTTCGTATAATCAACTGCAAGTTTGGCTCATTAACAACCGGATTTTTTAGCAGGAGCAGATAAGACTTATGCCGATTTACGAATACACCTGTCAGAAGTGCAAAGCACACACAGAGATTTTGCAGAAGCTCGGCGATAAACCGCTCACGCGTTGCAAGAAATGCGGCGGCAAGCTCGAAAAGCAATGGTCTGCCTCCGGCATTCAATTCAAGGGCGCGGGTTGGTACGTGAACGACTATGCGAAGAAGAAGCCGGACGTGAAAGAGACACAAGGCGAGAGTAAGGGCGAGGGCAAGAGCGAAGGCAAGAGCGAAGCTAAGACTGAAGCCAAAGCGGAAACTAAAGCGGAAACTAAAGCGGGTGGCGACGAACAGAAAAAGACTCCGGCAGCGAAAGCTCCGAGCGGCGACTAACGACGAATCATGCGCACGCGGGATCAGTTCATACTAGCTGCGACGTTGTTGTGCGCCGTGTGCGCCGTGGCCTTCAGTCAAGCGGGGCGCAGAGCAGTGCCGGCGGCCGAGCGTATGACGCTCTTGAACGTCACCGCCACACGCGCGGACGGTACGAGCGCGCCCATCACGAGCAAAGAGATCGGTCTCTACGACGACGGCGTCGAGCAATCAATCCAAAGCTTCAAACCCGATCTCTCGCCCGCGCGCATCGTCCTCTTAGTTGATAACTCCAAATCCCTGCGCACCGATGTGCCGAAGCTCGCGCAGATGGCACGCGAGTTCGTCTACGAAATCTTTGAAGGGGATCAACTGCTGATCGTCGGCTACGACGAACAGGCCGAGATCGTCACTGACTGGACGGACAATCCCAAGCAAGTCGAAGCCTCGCTCAACATGTTGCGCAAGCAGGGCGAGCCGCACCTGTTCGACGCCATCAGCGCCGTCATGGACGAAGGACTGCGCCCGCTCACCGGCGCGAGCCGCAAGCGCGCCATCGTCCTCATCGGCGACGGACTTGATCGCGGCAGCAAAACGAAATTCAAGGACGCGCTCGCCGAGTTGCAGACGGAGGACATCGCCGTCTATGCCCTACAGATTCCCGACCGCACAGGCGGCGCGCTCCGGCGCGATCAACCGAAGCCCGCGCAGGTCGTCGAACAACTGGCCGCCGCGACGGGCGGGCGCGTGCTGCCGCTCAGCGAGCCGCAGGCCGCCGCCCGCGCCATCTGCGACGAACTGCGCCGCAACCGCTACGTGCTCGCCTACAGTTCGACCGCCTTCTCTTCCTACGACTCACGCCGCCTGCTCGTCTCCGGCAATCCCGGCATCAACGTGCGTTACAAGGCCGCGCAACCGCCGAAGTGACTAGTTACCACCGAACCAACTTGGACTAAAGGTAACTGAAGGGGAAGCCTCGTCTGTGTTGCTTTATCTGCCCGTACCAAAGGCAGAGCGGGTACAGGAGCGCGAGACCGCCTAGCCACGCCGCGTAGACCACCCACAAAGGGAAGCCGGCGTCGGGCGGCGCGGCAGTGGCCGAGGCCGGGAAATTCAAGAAAAAGTAGCCGATGCTCTTGCCCGCTAAATAGTTGAGCAAGACGCCGAAACCGTGTGCGACGAACATCTGCAAAATGAAATAGAACAACGGGACGCGGCCGAACGTGATAAACGTCCGACTCAAAAAACCGGTCTTCGATGTGCCGTCTGCCCAAGCCAAAAGCAACGAGGCGATGCCGAGCGTCATCAGCAGAAAGAGTAAGGACGCCGGATACTTCGTCGTGTTGAGAAAAGACAAGACGGTGAAGACGGCCGTCGGCTGCGCCGCCCAGGGTTGCGGGTCGCCGTAAATGTTTACCGCCCGCAGCAGGACGAACAGCCCGAGTAGTCCGAGGCCCAGGCGAAGCAGAAATTTGCGCCGCCGCGCCGCCGTCCAGCCATAAACCGCGCCGAGCGCGTAGCCCGCCGCCATCACGCCGACCCACGGCACGAGCGGATACGCAACGAACAACTTGACCCCTTGAAACAACGGCACGATGCCCGGCTGGTGCAACAACAGCCACAGCTTTTGCGGCGCGCTGGGCGCAGGCGTCCCCATCATCGCTGTCGCGGGTGAAACTGTAACTTTGTCCAACAAGTTGTGCAGCGCAATCGTCGCAATGCCAAGCGCGGCGACGACGCGCACGGGCAGAAAGATGAGCGCGGCGAGCAAGATCAGCGAAACGCCGAACACCCAGATCACTTCCGCCAAGCCTAAGAAGGTGTAATCGACATTGAAAAAGATGGCGAACCTGACGACCGTAAACTCCAGCACGATCAACCACAGCCCGCGCGTCAGCAGGAATTTGGCCAACTCGGTGCGGCTCTTACCGCGCAGCAGTTGTAGATAAATGCTCGTCCCGGCGAGGAGGACAAACGTCGGGGCGCACAAGTGTGTGAGCCAACGAGTAAAGAAGAGGACGACGCTCGTTTTAGATAAGTCGGTTGGGCTGAAGCGGAACGCGTCGGCGTGGACGTACTCGCGCGTGTGGTCGAGCAGCATGATGACCATGACCAGCCCGCGCACGAGATCGACCGCATCAACGCGCCGATAGATTTTGGGAGCGGCTGCCGACATAAATTTTACAGCGACCTCGGTTGCGCGGGTTGTGCGGCAGCTATTATTTCCGCACCATCTGGCTGCCGCGATAGGTGAGTGTGTCGCCGGGTTTCATCTCGTAAAAGGGAATCTTCAGGCGCTTGAGCGCGGCGGCGAATTCGTCGGCCGTTTGCGCGATGCCGGGGAAGGTGGCGTAGTGTTGCGGCACGGCCAGTTTGGCGCGGACGGCTTGCGCGGCCCGAGCCGCCATGCGCGGCTCCATCCCGAAATGACCGCCGATGTTGAGTAGCGCGAGATCAATCTGATACTCCTCGCCGATAGTCTCCATGTCTTTGAAGTAGGCCGTATCGCCGGAGTGGTAGATGGTCGGGCCGCCCTTGATGCGCAGGACGAACCCGGCGGGGTTGCCGCCGTAGGCTCGCTCCGGTTCGGTCGCGCCGGCTTTCGGATTAAACACGCTGCTCGAATGGACGGCCGGCGTCATGGCGACCGTGACCTCGCCGTCGGCGAGTTGAATTTCGCCACCGATGCCCATGATCGCGTCCGTCTCCGCCTGCTTGACGGGGAAGTCGGCCAGCTTGACTAAGTTGCCGGCCAGCTCCGGATTGCAGACCAGAGCCGCGCCCGTCCTTCTGGCTATCTCGACCGCGTCGCCGACGTGATCGCGGTGCCCGTGCGTCAGCAGGATGTAGTCAACTTTCGGGACGGCGGCTAATGGGTCTTTACCATTTTTTACGTCGGGGTTCGCCGGGTTGTTCAGCCACGGGTCAAGCAACAATACTTTGCCCTTCGGGGTGGTGACCGAAAAGGCCGCGTGCCCGAACCACTTGATCTTCGTCTCCTGCGCCGCTGCCCGGTCGGCAGAAATGGCCGCCAGCATAAGCAAGGCAGCCAATAATCCGCATATCTTCATACTCAGCTCCTCATCATCGGCAGTGGAATAGCTTTAAGACATTATAGCCGTTCCTTGTCTCACTCAACCGTTTCATTCGCCCGCGCGTTAGTGTGCGTGCCAGGTGCGCCGGCCGGTGCATCGCGGTGTTGAAGACCGCGCTCTCGCGTATGCCGATGACGAGGACGACGGTCACGAGCAAGGCGATGAGGATGGCCGGCAGATCAAGTAGCTTACCCGTCGCCACGAGTTTGCCGAGCGCGGGATTGTAGTCGAAGGGCGCGTCGGTCAAAGCCTGTGGCAGATGCAGGTGGAAGATGCCGATCAGGTCTTGGAAGTAGTGCGACGCGCCGTGCGCGACCGCCGCAGCCGAGACCGCGTATTCGAGGATCAAGTCCCAGCCGATGATCCACGCGAACAACTCGCCGAGCGTGGCATAGACGTAGGTGTAAGCCGAGCCGGCGACCGGAGCCATCGAAGCGAACTCCGCATAGCAAAGCGCGGCGAAGGCGCAGGCGAGGCCGGCCATGACGAACGAGAGCATCATCGCGGGGCCGGCCCGCTCGTGCGCGGCGACGCCCGTCAGCACGAAGATGCCCGTGCCGATGATCGCGCCGACGCCGAGGCTCGTCAGTTGCACCGGCCCCAGCACGCGCCGCAGGCGATTGTCGCCCGCCATCTCTTCAAGCAACAGTCTGAGCGGCTTCCGTGCAAATAGTTGATTGCTCATAGCCCGCGCCTCCGTCCACAGTCTGCGTAAGAACGCGGCGACTATATGCGCGGCTCGATTTTGCGGCCTACAGCTTTGGCACGAACGCGGAGAATCAGGGCGTGAACGTATGTCTGAGCGGCACGAATAGCGCGGGTTGCGTGAGTGCGTTAGAGCGGGTTTGCAAATGACTGTACGGCTGCGCGCATGTCAGTACCGCCTGCGGGTAGCAGGCGGGTGCTAACGTCACCACGACCCGCCTGCTACCGCAGGCGGTACTGACCCAGACACGCAAGCGCAAACTGTGCTAGAGACTACTGCCAAGCAGATCGGTGAGGCGTTTGCGGCAACTGCGGCTCAACATCAGTTGCGTGCCGGCGCGCAGGATGACGCGATACTCGTGATTGAACCACGGCTGTAGCTCGCGCACGCGGTCTATGTTGACGATGGCCGAGCGGTGTATGCGCAGGAACATTTTCGCATCGAGTTGGGCTTCGATGCTGCCGATGGCTTCGCGCAGCAGGTAGGATTCGCGGCCGACGTAGAGGCGCACATACTTTCCCTCCGCCTCGATCCAATCGATCTCATCAGCCTTGAGAAAGAAAGCGCGCCCGCCGGCTTTCACCAGTATTCTGTCCCGATGCCGCGCCCGCGCCTGCAATTCTTCGAGCAGCGCGAGCGTGCGCTGATTCACCTCGCCGCCCCGTTCATGCGCGAGCTGCGTCTTGACGCGCCCGAGCGCCAACTCGAATCGCTTGCGGTCGAACGGCTTGAGGCAAGCATAAACGTCAACGCTAGCGGCGTCAGCCTCTATGCTTCCGCGAGTAGAAATAGAACATGACGGTGATGATCAGGATCAGCAGCAGTTCGAGGAAGAGGAAGAAACTGAGACTGAACTTGCCATCGTCGTCGAAGGCGTCGCGGTAGAGGACGAACGTGCCGATGATGAGACCGGTCGCCACCCAGATGATCTGTCGTTTCGTGTCCCACATATCACGCGCGCAGTTTGTGCAAACGCTCGGCGGCGCGCATAAGCGTCTCGTCCTGTTTGCAAAAACAGAAGCGGACTTGCTGCGCGCCGCGCGCGGGGTCGCTGTAAAAGGACGAGCCGGGCACGCAGGCGACGCCAACCTGTTGGATGAGATGGCGCGTGAAGGCAACGTCGTCTGTGATGCCGAACGCGCTGATGTCGGTCATCACGTAGTACGCGCCGTCGGGGCGGAAGATGTGAAA
>JANMAD010000296.1:0-5505 GCA_031359515.1 Acidobacteriota bacterium
TCGCCGGTCAACTCGCGCCGGTAGGTCGAGAGGGCAGAGACGATCTGTGCGCGGGTGGCGTTCACCAGCAGTTTGGTCTGGAAGCCATAAGCTTCGCGCAGCAACTTCTCCACTTCGCGTGCGTCCGTCTCAGCGGTCTTCAACTTCGGCAGTGACGTGTAGGCGTTGTTGCCGATGACGAGCGCGTAATAATGCGCCGCCGTTTGATTCGGCAGGTTGAGACCGCGCGCCTCGTTCTGCGCCGTCGCGGTCAGCAGCGATAAAAGCAAGAGAGTTGATGCAAGTATAAGCGCGCTGAGCAGGCGGCGCGTGCGTTGGAAGTTGATATGCATAAAACCTTGATTGGCCGGACACTGGGTTAAGGTAGCAGGCACCGGGCAACAGCGCACGGCACGTGGCGGTTAGCCGCCGACGGGCAAAGTATCCCGGCACAGCAGACGACTGTCAATCGCTCGCGCCAGACAACGTGGGCAGTGCGCTTGACACGCCGGAATGCGCTCCCCTAGTCTTGAATGCGAGCGCATACAGCAACTACAAAATTTGCCTGCCGGATAAGGTTGCACTAAGCACACATATAATTTCCATGACGACAATCAAAGACGCATTGTTAGCATTGATCAGCGAGCGCCGTGCGCACGTGGGCGTGATCGGGTTGGGCTATGTGGGCCTGCCCCTGTTGGTCGAGTTCGCCGCGCAGGGTTTTCAGGCGACCGGCTTCGAGGTGGACGAGGGCAAAGCGGCGCGCATCAACGCGGGCGAGAGCTATATCCCGGACGTGCCCGATGCGCGCGTGAAATCGTTAACCGACGAAGGCCGGCTGCATGCGACGACGGACTTCGCGGAGTTGAGCGGCTGCGACGTAATCATCATCTGCGTGCCTACGCCGCTGCGCAAAACGAAAGAGCCGGACATCTCTTACATCCTCGCCGCCGCCGAACAGATTCAACAGAACTTGCGGCGCGGGCAACTCATCATCCTTGAGTCCACGACTTATCCGGGCACGACCGACGAAGTGCTGCTGCCGATGTTCGAGGAGCGCGGCATGAAGTTGGACGAAGACTTCCTGCTCGCCTTCTCGCCGGAGCGCGTCGATCCGGGCAACCCGCAATTTCAGACGCACAACATCCCGAAGGTCGTCGGCGGCTGCACGGATGACTCGACTGAGGTGGCCGCCGCGCTCTACGGCGCAATTGTCAGCAACGTGCATCCGGTCACGTCGGCGCGCGTGGCGGAAGCGGCGAAACTCCTAGAGAACACTTTCCGCGCGGTCAACATCGGCATGGCCAACGAGATGGCCAGATTGTGCTATGCGCTCGGCATAGATACGTGGGAAGTGATCCGCGCGGCGGCGACGAAGCCATTCGGCTTCATGCCCTTCTATCCCGGCCCCGGCATTGGTGGCCACTGCATCCCTTTGGACCCGCATTATCTATCGTGGAAAGCGCGGCAGCACGGCTTCGACTCGCGCTTCATTAGTCTCGCGGAAGAGGTCAACTCGCGCATGCCCGATCACGTCGTCACGCTCATCAGTGACGGGCTGAACGACGAGCGCAAAAGTTTGAAGGGCGCGCGGGTGCTGCTCTTGGGCGTGGCCTACAAGAAGGATATAGACGACGTGCGCGAAAGCCCCGCGCTCTCGATCATAGATCGCTTACGCGCGAAGGGCGCGGACGTACGTTATCACGATCCGTTCGTCGCCGATGTGCGCTTCGACGACGCGCACACGACCGGCGGCGGCGCGCCGCTCCAATCCGTCGCGCTCTCCGATGATGAATTGAAGAGCGCCGACTGCGTCGTGATCGTGACCGACCACAGCGGGCTTGATTACAGCCGCGTCTGCGAGTTGACCGGTCTCATCGTGGACACGCGCAACGCTTTGACGAGCGACGTGCGGCGCACGAGTTGTGCGCGCATCGTCAGGTTGTGATGAATGTGAGAGGCGGATAGCGCGAGCGCGATCTTCAACACAGAGGACGCAGAGATAAAGATACACAGAGATAAAGATACACAGAGGGCACGGAGACCAAATCTCCGTGCCCTCTGTGTTAACTACGCCTGTGCCTTTTGTCACGGCGGCGCATCATTGCCCGGCTTACGTAAGCGCCGCACAATGACCTGTTGCCGCTACTGGAAGTTCTGAAGCGGCCGGCCGCTGGGCACGCGACTCGGAATCAACTTGCGCAGATTCTCCGGCTTGGACTGCGGGTCGAGCAGCCCGTTGCGCACGAAGTCCACCAATTGGCGGAACTCATCATTAGACAAAACGCGCGGCGTTTGCATGAGCGGATCGAGGAGCGCCGCCGGCACGACGGGGCCTCTGGGGCCGCGCAGGTCAGGCGCAACACCTGCGGTCGTTGGGTTGTAACCGGGCGCTTGGCCTGCGGGGTCGAGGTGAAAGCGGATGGCGTCTTCGAGCCGGGTGTAAGCGCCGTTGTGGAAGAAGGCGGGCTGCAACGCGATGTTGCGGATCGGCGAGGTGCGGAACGCATAGCGGTCGTTCGAGTTGCCTGACACCTGTTCCAGCCCGAAGTCCTCGTTCTGCCCGGGGCCATCAAAGATTACATTGCCGGCGGCCGGGTTGCCGGCCTGCGGCGCGATCTGCGGCACGCCGATGACGTGCTCGTGGAAGTCGCTGAACATCTCGTTTGACTGCCCTGAGACGGCGTGGCAAGCGGCGCAGTTTGCGCTGCCGAAGAAGAGCAATGCGCCTTTCTTCTGCTCGTCGGTCATGGCGTTCTTCTGCCCGCGCGCGAAGCGGTCGAGCGGCGCGTCTGCGAAGACGAGGGTGAACTCGAACTCGGCGATGGCTTTCGCGAACATATCGTACGTAATCGGGTTGCCCGCCTTCACTGTGCGAAAACTCTTGCTAAACAACTTCCGGTACTCAGGCACGGCATTGAGCCGGCGGATGACCTCGTCGCGGAGCGCAAAGTTGTCGCCGGGGAACGTGAAGCCCGCAGCCTCTACGCGCTCGGTCGGGGGGATAAAAGCTTGCGCGACGAGCAGGTGCGGCTGGTAGGAGAGCGACAAGCCTTCAGGTAAGGGGAAGCTAAAGCCGCCGCTATTGTCGAACGGGTCGAACGACAGCGCGGCGAAGCGCGAGTTCCACATCAGGTTGGGGAAGAACGCGGTGTTGGCGGCCATCGGCGTGCGCCGCTGGTTGCGCGGCCCGTGCCGGTCAGGCCCGACGATGAAATTATTATCCACGCCGATGGCGATTGACTGGGTATCGCCGAACCCTGCGGTCGCGGCGTGACAGCCCGCGCAGGAGTTGTCGTCGTTGATGCCCACGATAGGATCGTGGAACAGGTTGCGTCCGAGGTCGGCGAGTTGGTTGTCAACGTTACGCCCGAGTCGCCGCTCCAAGGTCGAGCCGATGCTGCCCGTGAAGCCATGTTGGCTAAGAATAAATGAGAGTTGATTATCCAGCGCACTGCCGCCACCTTTTGCTGCTGAGGTGTGCGGTGACAGGAACAGCCCTACGCCGATAAGCAGCGTGAGCAATAGCACTACTATCTTGCATCTTTGAATGGTCATGAAAGAGCCTCCTCCCTGGGGAATGGCACGCATAAGCAGCGCGCCGAGAAAAGGGAGCTCAACTTTCTGCACAGCCGCTAGCCGCGCAGAAAAAGCAGCAAGCTCCTAACCGCAAATCTGGTCAAGCTCGCGTTCGATGATTCGGTGCTGATCTCCACGTGTCACTGCTGTGGAATTCATCCCGAATGCGGGACGGATGGTTGACTGAAGGCAGTCTGCCCGGCGAGCAAGAAATGGACAGACCGGTTAAATCAGGGCAAGTCGTGCTGACTTAGACGAGCCCGACAAGCTGAAAAAACTAGGGTGAGTTTATACGTGCAGGCGTAGTCGCTGTCAATGAAAACCGGGTGTATTTAAACTTTAGGAGCAAAAAGGTAGCCCGCAACGGAGAGGTTTAAATGCCACGATAAACAACAACCGCGCGCCGCAGCGCACGAACATACAACTTCACCTACCGCTTCCGTCCAGCCGCAACCCTGTCAGCGAATCAATGATCACCTGTCTAATCACTTCAGGCGTGAAGTGGCGACCGATGTGCGCGTAGCCATTATCGGCGAGGCGCTGCCATAGTGCGGGCTGCGTGTAAAGCTGCACTACTGCGTCGGCGAAGGTTTGCGGCGTATCCGTGATCAGCGCCGACTCGTTGTGCGTGAGACCCATCCCTTCCGCGCCGACGGTGGTGGTCACGACCGGTAGCCCGTGCGCCAATGCTTCGCCGATCTTGCCCTTCACGCCCGCGCCGTAGCGCAGCGGCGCGACGAAGACGCGGCGCGTCTGCCAGAACGGCTCTACGTCCGGCACGTAGCCTAGCACACGCACATCCGGGCCGGCATAAGCGGAAACTTCAGCCGATGGATTGTCGCCGATGATGTCCAACTCGATGGCGGGCAAGGCTGCTTTGATGAGCGGATAAACTTCGCGCAGGAAATACAACACGCCGTCATTGTTCGGCCGGTGCGCGAGGTTGCCGATGAAGAGCAGTTGTGTGCGTTCAGCGAACGGCAGACCGCGCTCATAAAGCTCGTGGATCGTCGGGATGACTGCGCTGCGCACGGCGGCGGGCGCAAACTCCGCGACCGCCTGTCTGTCTTCGGCTGAGGTGTACCAGACGAGATCGCTCATGCGCGCAAGTTTCGTCTCTAATTTACGGTAGCGCGCGGCGGCGGGCGCGTTTTGCGCATCATTCGTCACTGCCTGCTCGCGCGTCAGCCTCAAGAAGTATGTGTCCACCGTGTCGAAGACGAGCTTGACCTGCGCATCGGCACGCCGCACCGCCGGCAAGATGGCCGCGGCAACGTCTGGGCGACTCGCGATGGCCGCGAAAAACTTTCGCGTGCGCAGCAGACGCGGATACTCGGTCACGCTGGCCGTCTCGATCCCGTCTTGCCATAAACGCTGCTCGTACGCGGGCCATTCGGGCCGGTTCATCGGCACGAACACCACCCGGTAAGAGCGCGCGAGCGTGCGCAGGATAAAGAGCATACGCGCGCTGCCCGCGTCGCGGTCGGGCGTCGGTACACGCTCGTCGAAGACGATGATATGGGGGCCGCGTTTGCGATTCGCCGCGCGCTCAATGAGGGCCGGCTCGTTAGGCTCATGCTCGCGCGTTAGCACTTCGTGCCACTTCGCGACGAACTTCTCGCGGTTTGTGAGCTGGAAGCGTTTTAGACCCGTGCCGGTGACGCGGCCGGCGGTCACGCCTTCGTAGTGGATGAGTCGTGAGGCGGGTTGGAAGACCACCGTGCGGCCGAGCGAGCGCACGCCCATGCAGAGGTCTGCGTCCTCGTAATAGGCGGGCGCGTAACGCCGGTCGAAGCCGCCGAGCTGAGCGAATAGCTCTTGACGGATGAGTAGCGACGCGCCGGAACAGTAGTCCACTTCGCGCGCGAAGTTGCAGCGGCGATCATCGGCCCGCCAGCCCCAGCCGTAATGAAATGCCGCGCCGTCGCGCCACACGCCCGCGCCTGC